>JAUTXJ010000310.1 GCA_030838075.1 Acidobacteriaceae bacterium | reverse complement strand
GCATGCTTACGTTCGCGGACAACTGGCGAAAAAATATGGCGCGGCGCTGGTGCCCGCGAAGGGACCAATTCCGGCGCAGCTGCTGGGAAATCCCTGGAGCCAGGAATGGAACAACGTTTATTCGTTGATGAATTCGCCCAAGCCCGCGCAGAGTTACGATCTTACGAAAATATTGCGGGAGCGACAAACTGACGCACGCGGGATGGTGAAATACGGCGAAGGCTTTTTTACTTCTCTCGGATTTGCTCCGCTGCCGCTGTCATTTTGGGAACGCTCCTTATTCACCAAGCCTCGCGATCGTGAAGTAATCTGCCACGCCAGCGCCTGGGACGTGGATTCGAAGGAAGACCTGCGCGTCAAGATGTGCATTCAGATTACCGAAGAAGATTTTCGGGTGATTCATCACGAGCTGGGTCACAATTTTTACCAGCGCGCCTACGAGAACCAACCGCCACTGTTTCAAAACAGCGCCAATGATGGTTTCCACGAAGCGGTGGGCGACACCATCGCGTTGTCGGTCACACCTGAATATCTGAAGAAAATCGGACTTATCGAAACGGTTCCGGCCAGTTCTGAGGACATAGATTATTTGTTGCGGCAGGCACTGGAAAAAGTGGCCTTTCTACCGTTTGGGTTGCTAGTGGATACGTGGCGTTGGGAAGTCTTTTCTGGTCAAGTAAAGCCGGATCAATACAACAAAGCGTGGTGGGACTTGCGGCTTAAATATCAGGGAATAATTCCTCCCGTGCAGCGCAGCGAAGCGGATTTCGATCCCGGGGCAAAATTTCACGTGCCCGGGAACGTGCCGTACATGCGTTATTTTCTGGCGCGGATTTTGCAATTCCAGTTTCAGCGAGCGCTTTGCCGCGAAGCCGGATACTCTGGTCCGCTGCATCGCTGTTCGATTTACGGCAACAAGGTGGCCGGTGAAAGGCTGAATGAGATGCTTTCGCTCGGCGCGAGCAAACCCTGGCCTGAGGCGCTGGAAGTTTTGACTGGTGAGAAACAACTGGATGCAAGCGCACTGACCGATTATTTTGTGCCGTTAAAAATCTGGCTGGATGAACAAAATAAAAAGAATAATTATCCGGTGGGTTGGTAGGCAGGAGATCGCGTGGATTTCGGATTAACAGAAGAACAAAAACAGCTGCGCCGCAGCGTGCGTGAATTTGCCGAAGGCGAAATCGCGCCGCACGTTATGGAATGGGACGAGGTGTCTCATTTCCCGATGGAAATCATGCCCAAGCTGGCGGAGATGGGTTTGCTCGGTGTGATTTTCCCTGAGGAGCTCGGCGGCGCAGGGCTTGGGTACATCGAATACGCCATTGCGATTGAGGAATTGTCGCGCGTGGATGGCTCCGTCGGCATCATCGTAGCGGCCCACAATTCGTTGTGCAGCAATCACATTTTTAAGTTTGGCAATGAGGCGCAAAAGAAAAAGTATCTTGTTCCACTTGCGCAAGGAAAGAAGATCGGGGCTTGGTCCTTGACAGAACCGGAAGCGGGTTCCGACGCTGGAGGGACGCGAACCACGGCGGTACGCGACGGCAATTTCTGGGTCTTGAACGGCGCCAAGACTTTTACCACCAACGGCCATTACGCGGACATTTGCGTGGCCATGGCCAAGACGGACAAATCAAAAGGGTCGCACGGTATCAGCGCTTTTATTCTGGAAAAAGGTATGCCTGGGTTTAAGCCAGGAAAAAAAGAAAACAAATTGGGACTTCGCGCGAGCGATACCTCGGAAATAATTTTTACTGATTGCCGCGTACCGCACGAGAATCTTCTGGGTCCCGAAGGCGAAGGCTTCACTGGAAGCCTCAAGATTCTGGACGGCGGCCGCATCTCGATTGCAGCTCTGGCGCTGGGCATGGCTCAAGGCGCCCTCGAGGCGGCTACGAACTACGCGAAGCAACGTAAACAATTTGGACAGCCGATTAGCGAATTTCAAGCCATCCAATTCAAACTGGCGGACATGGCTACGGATGTGGAAGCCGCGAGGTTGCTGGTGTATCAGGCGGCCTGGCTGGCGGACAAAAAAGATGTGCGCTTCACCCGCGAATCCAGCATGGCGAAATTATTTGCCAGCGAGGTTGCCGTGCGCGTGGCAAACGAGTGCGTGCAAATTCACGGCGGCTACGGCTTCATCAAGGATTACCCGGCGGAAAAATTTTATCGCGATGTGAAGTTGTGCACCATCGGCGAAGGCACAAGTGAAATCCAGAAGCTGGTGATTGCCCGGCAACTGCTGGGAAAGAAATAATCATCGAGGCTCGCGGCTTTTTGTGAAAAGTTCCAAAGGAAAAAATGGCACCGGTAGTTGAAAAATGGGCGGACGAGGTGCGTGCCGGGGACGTGCGTGCGCTGTCTCGCGCCATCACCGCGATTGAAAATCATGACGCTAATGCCGAGCCGTTGCTGCGTGCTTTGTTTCCTCATACCGGAGAGGCTTACCTGATCGGCGTAACTGGCGCGCCCGGCACGGGCAAGAGCACGTTGGTGGACCGGCTGGCTGCGAATTACCGCAAGCAAGATGAAGCTGTCGGCGTTATCGCGGTTGATCCGACCAGTCCTTATTCAGGTGGCGCGATTTTGGGCGACCGCATTCGAATGCAAGGACACGCCGCGGATGCCGGAGTATTTATTCGCTCCATGGCAACACGGGGATTTTTGGGCGGCTTGTCGCGTACGACGTCGGAGGTGGCACTGCTTCTGGATGCCGGGGGGAAACGCCGGATCTTGATCGAAACGGTGGGAGTCGGTCAGGACGAAGTCGATATTGTTAGGCTGGCTGACTGCGTGATCGTGGTAGTAGTTCCCGGACTAGGCGATGACATTCAAAATATGAAGGCCGGCTTGATGGAAATCGCGGACATTTTCGTGGTGAACAAAAGCGATCGCGAAGACGCGGAGCGCGTGGAGCAGCAGTTGAACGCCATGCTTTCGCTGGTGATGCCGCAGCATGGCTGGCATCCTCCGGTGGTTCGAACGGTGGCATCCGAAAGTCGTGGCGTCGACACACTTGCCGAAACGATTGCTAGATTTCGCGAGCATTTCGCGTCGCGGCCAGAGCGACAGAAAAAGCACGTCGAGCACTGGAAAAAGCGCCTCCTGGAACTTCTGGAGTCGAGGTTGTTGGAACGCGTAATGGGCGGAGCGCAGGGCGAAGCGCAACTTGAAGAATTGGCCCGCGAAGTCGCGGAGCGTCGCAAAGATCCATTTACCGCCGTCAGCGAAATTTTGGCAAGGAGCGGCCTGGGCGTGCGGGGCCAAGCCTGATGCATTTTGGTGAAATTGAGGTTTTGCCAGTGCACGGCGGAAACTTTTATCTGGACGGTGGCGCGATGTTCGGCGTTGTACCGAAGCCGCTGTGGGAAAAGAAAACGCCGGCGGATGAACGTAATCGGATTCGCTTGGCGGCCAATTCACTGTTTGTGCGCGCCGCAGGCAAAAATATTGTTGTAGAGACCGGTAACGGAACCAAGTGGGACTCCAAGCTAAGAAATATTTATGGCATCCAGGAAGGCGATCCTTTGAGGGATTCACTTGCGCAGCTTGGCGTCGCTGCCGAGAAAGTTGATATGGTCATCAACACGCATCTGCATTTTGATCACGCCGGTGGAAACACTCGCGTGGTCGACGGCCGCGATGTGCCGACTTTTCCCAACGCGCAATACGTCGTGCAACGTGCGGAACTCGAACACGCCATGAATCCGACGGAACGCGACCGCGCCAGCTATTTCGCGGACAGATTTGTGCCTGTTAGCGAGGCAGCTCAATGGCGGCTCGTCGATGGCGATGTAGAGATTGTTCCCGGTATTTCCGCAGTGCGCATTCCGGGCCATAACGCGGATATCCAGGCGGTCAAAGTATGTGGTGGCAATCGTACGATGATTTTTGTAGCGGACATGCTGCCAACGCGCCACCACCTGCCACTCGCGTGGATGCCCGGATACGATCTGTACCCTTTGCAAACACTGGAAACGAAACGCAAGCGTATCGCTGAGATTGTAGCGCAAGGTTGGATTGTGGTGTTTGGGCACGATCCGGATTTTCCCGCAGCCACCTTGCATGACGGCAATGGCAAAATCGAATTTGAACCTGTCGATCTGAGCAAATAATTTCAGGGAGAACGCCGCATGGCAGTAGCAAAACGGAAAAGCTCGTCCGGCTCGAAGCAATCAAGAACCGCTTCGCAAGCGAGCATCGGCATCATCGGCGGAAGCGGGCTTTATTCGATGGCGGGATTGACCAGCCCACGCGAGATTAAAGTTAAAACTCCTTTCGGCGACCCTTCCGAAGTCATTGTGTTGGGAACGTTGGAAGGAAAGCGCGTCGCGTTCTTGGCGCGCCATGGCCGCGGCCACCGAATTCTCCCCGG
Organism: Acidobacteriaceae bacterium; assembly: GCA_030838075.1. Taxonomy (GTDB): domain Bacteria; phylum Acidobacteriota; class Terriglobia; order Acidiferrales; family UBA7541; genus Acidiferrum. The sequence goes on along the minus strand of JAUTXJ010000310.1, from coordinate 18,922 downwards.
CGAAATTAATTATCGCGCCAACATTTACGCCATGAAACTGTTGGGCGTGGAGCGAATTATCTCCGTAAGCGCCGTGGGTTCCTTGCAGGAAGAATTGCGGCCGGGGGAATTTCTGGTGCCCGATCAATTCGTGGATCGCACGCGGCAGCGAGTATCCACATTTTTCGGCGAAGGCCTTGTGGCCCACGTTTCCTTCGCGCATCCTACTTGCGCTCAAGTGTCGGCGGCGATGGCCGATGCCAGCGTGCATTGCGGTGTGAAGGTGCATCGCCGGGGTACGTACATTTGCATGGAAGGGCCGCAATTTTCCACGCTCGCGGAAGCCAATATGCACCGGCAGCTGCACTTCGAAGTGGTGGGCATGACCAATGCCACGGAAGCAAAACTCGCTCGTGAAGCGGAGCTCTGTTACTCCACCATTGCGATGATTACCGATTACGATTGCTGGCATCCCGAGCACGAATCCGTGACTGCCGCGCAAATCATCGCTTTGCTGAATCAAAACGCAGAAAATGCGCAACGCGTTTTACGCGAAGCGGTGCGCGCGTTGCCCGCCGATCGTTCCTGCAAGTGTGGAGCGGCGCTGCAACATGCATTGGTCACGGATATGAAGCTGGTTCCCCCGGCTACCAAAAGGCGTCTGGCCGCCATACTCGCCAAATATATCTAGGAGAAAATTGTGTCCCTACTGGTCGTCGGTTCGGTGGCATTCGATTGCCTGGAAAGCCCGTACGGAAAGGTGGAGCGGGCCCTTGGCGGAGCAGCTACGTATTTCGCGGTAGCGGCTAGTCACTTCACGCACGTAAATCTCGTGGCCATCGTCGGTGACGATTTCACTTCCAAGGACGCCGAAATATTTCGCGGCCGGACCATTGATATAGAAGGTTTGGAGCGGGCCACAGGGAAAACTTTCTTCTGGTCTGGAAGATATTCCGAGAATTTGAACGAGCGCATCACGCTGGTGACGGATTTAAACGTGTTCGCCGACTTCAAGCCGAAGCTGCCGGAAAAATACCGCAGATCCAAACATGTTTTTCTAGCGAATATCGCGCCGGACTTACAGCGTGACGTGCTTCAGCAAGTGACGAACAGGCCCAAAATAGTGGCGCTGGACACCATGAATTACTGGATCGAGCGGACCAATGCGGAACTGCGAGAAACGTTGAAGCACGTGGATATTTTGATGATCAACGATTTTGAAACGCGGCAGCTTTCCAGCGAACACAATCTGCTCCGCGCGGCCAAACACATTTTCAAAATGGGCCCGAGCACCCTGGTGGTAAAACGCGGTGAATACGGGGCCATGATGGTCGACAAGCGCGGCGTATTTTGCGTTCCGGCGTTTCCGCTGGAAGAGCCGCATGATCCAACCGGGGCCGGGGACAGTTTTGCCGGCGGATTTATGGGGTATCTTGCGAGCGCTGGGAAAGCGAACGACGCGGCTCTGCGGCGCGCAATGGTGTACGGCTCGGTGTTGGGAAGCTTCGCGGTCGAAAAATTCGGGCTGGACCGCTTACGCTCGCTAAAACGCAACGAGATACACGCCAGGGCACGACACTTTGCGAAATTAACGCAATTTTCCCTATAAACTGTAAACTTTTGCAGGGTTAGCGACTCCAGCGAAAAGCATGACTCCTCTCAACGACATGATCGTGCGCCTGCTCTGGGCGGCTCTGCTGGGCTCCGCAATTGGTGTGGAGCGCGCCTGGCACCGTCGCCCAGCCGGCCTACGCACCGGCTTGTGTGTTGCCGTGGGCGCGGCTTTTTTCACTATTCTCTCCATAGAAATCGCGCGAGCCACAGGCGATGCCAGTACTACGCGCATTGCTTCCAACATCGTTCAGGGAATCGGTTTTCTTGGCGCCGGAGTTATTTTGCGCGATCGCGGCGGCGTGACCGGGTTGACCACCGCAGCGACAATTTTTGTGGTGGCAGCAATGGGGATGGGCGCTGGCGCTGGACTATTTCGTGCATCGGGTTTTGCGTGCTTGTTGGTGCTATTCGCCCTGGTGTTTTTGCTGTACGTGGAAAACTGGATCGGCCTGAAGCCACGGTACATGTTGTTTCGCATTTCCAGCGATCCTAGCGTCGATCTGGTTTCTGAAGTTCACCAGTGTTTTTCAAGCCTTGGTATTGCGCTGGATAATTTCCAGGTATCCATGGCCGGGGAGAAAAATCTGATTCAGTTTGACGCGGACGTCAGTCACCGCAAGCAGGAAAGAATCTTCGCGGGGTTGACGCGGCCCGGCGTGACCGTCGAGATGCTTCCGGTCGAGAGGCAGCAACAGGCATGACAGGTCGTTTTGGGTTGCCTATCGCGCGCGAGTCAGCTTCTCAAAGTGAACGCGCCACCGTGCGTAAGCCCCGGGCGTTAACTACTCACAGCGTGGTCATGCCGTTTGCTCCCGCGTCGCCGGCCGAAGCTTCCAGAATTGCGGCGGGCCTCGCGGAGCTAACGCGTCTGGGATGGCAGGTTGCGGAACCCGCTGCTACCCACAATGACGGCTACTTCGCAGGGACAATGACTACCCGACGCAACGAGTTGCGCAGTGCGCTGGAGCGTGACGACGTCGAAGCCCTTGTCGGGACTCGCGGCGGGTACGGTTCGAACTACCTGCTCGATGATTTGCATATTTCGACCTCCGCAAATCCAAAAATTATTTTAGGTTTCAGCGACCTGACTTCTTTGCAGATTTATTTGTGGCAGCGATTTCAATGGGTCACGTTTTATGGCCCGATGCTGGCTGCGGGGCTGGATGCTGGTCTCGGAGCGCCCCAGGGTTATGACCAAAAGTCGTTGCTGGCCGCTCTACAAAATACGGTGGGCGGCTGGTCTTTGGACCTTCAGGGAGAGCAGTTGACGCCCGGCGAAGCGCACGGACGCGTGCTCGGAGGGTGCTTGACTCTTGTGGAAACGACCATCGGAACGCAGTGGGATTTGCAAACCGATGATGCGATTCTTGTTCTGGAAGATCGTGGAATGAAGCCGTGGCAAGTGGATCGCGCTCTGATGCATCTGAAACAAGCCGGCAAATTCACAAAGGTCCGCGGAATTGTTCTAGGCGATTTTCCAGAGTGCGAAACGCCTGTAGCAGGGAGTCCAACGGTGCGCGATGTGTGCCAAAGAATTCTCGTGCCGCTCGGCGTCCCGATTGTTTTTGGAGCGCCCATTGGGCACACCATGCGTCCAATGTTAACGGTGCCGCTGGGCGTGAAAGCCCGTTTGTCGACTAAAGGAGCAGGCGTGCTGGAAATTCTTGAACCGGCGGTGGTGTCATGACGGACCCGAAGCACATACACATAATCGGGATCGGTGGCTCGGCAATGGCGCCCCTTGCGGGCATGTTGCGCGAACGCGGTTTTCGCGTCACAGGTTCGGATTCGGGAGTGTACCCGCCGGCTTCCACGTTGCTCGAAAGCCTAGGCATATCTTTTTTTCATTCCTTTGACGCCGCGAATTTGACGCCTGCTCCAGACCTGGTGATTGTCGGAAATATCATTGCGCGGGGCAATCCAGAACTGGAAGAGGTGCTCGATCGCAAAATTCCTTACCGCTCCATGCCGGAAATCCTCGAAGAAGTATTTTTGCCCGGGCGCCACTCCATTGTAGTCAGCGGCACGCACGGCAAAACAACCACCACGGCCATGCTGGCGTGGATTTTCGAGACAGCCGGCAAGAGACCGAATTTTCTGGTAGGCGGCGTAGCCGAGAATTTTGGCAAAAGCTGCGGCCTCGGAGGCGGCGAGGAATTTATTCTGGAAGGCGATGAATATGAGACCGCTTTCTGGGATCGTGGGCCGAAGTTTTTTCACTACCACCCGGACGATCTGATCATCACTTCATTGGAATACGATCACGCCGATATTTATCCAGACTTTGAGACTTACGAGCTGGCATTTCGGCGGCTGGTGAATCTTGTGCCACGCCGTGGCAGAACCGTGATCTGGGGCGATACGGTGGAGTCGGGGCCGGCTTTACGCCGTGCCGCACAGAAAGCTCTGTGCCAGGTAGAAACCTACGGCTTCGCCGAAGGTAATGATTGGATTGCGAGTGACGTTGCGATTGAGAAAGAAGGCGTGCGCTTCGTCGTAACGCATCATGGCCAACGCTTTGGCAAATTTGTTCTCGCGGCTACCGGCCGACACAACGTGTTGAACGCGCTGGCGGCCACCGTTGTCGCGCAGGGCAGGGGAATTAGCGCCGAGGCCCTCGGCAAGGCACTGAAGAGTTTTCGCAGCGTCAAGCGTCGCATGGATGTGAAGGGAGAATTTGGCGGCATTTTGCTCGTCGACGATTTCGCCCATCATCCCACCGCGGTAAAAGCCACCATCGAGGCAGCCCGCGGGCGTTGGCCGGGTCGGCGGCTGTGGGGCATCCTGGAGCCGCGCTCAAATTCCATGCGGCGCAAAGTTTTTCAGGAGACCTTGCCGCAAGCACTGTCGTTGGCGGATCGCGTCCTTCTAGGCGGGGTGTTCCGTTCGAATCAACTCGGCGATGACAATCGCCTCGATCCCGAGACGGTGGCGAAAAGCATCCGCTCGCTTGGAAAAGATGCGCGTGTTTTTGGCAGCAGCGACGAAATTGCCAGCGTGTTGGCCGCTGAAGCGGAGCCCGGCGACCTGTTGCTGGTGATGTCCAATGGCAGCTTCGATGGCTTGTGCGAAAAATTAGCCAAGAAGCTTGGCGATGAAGTCCGCGTGCCCTCCGAGGCCACCAGCTGGTGATTGGTTTTCATTTCCGCTATGCGCGATTTTTTTGCTTCCTAACACTTCTGGCCGGTTTTGCATGTTGCCCTTCGCTGCAAGCCACCATTCGTTATGACGTTTCCCTGGCGCATCCTGAGCAGCATCTGTTTCACGTCACCATGACCATTCCAGATGTCGCGGATGAAGTCACAATCCAAATCCCGGCCTGGAACGCTCTGTATCAAATTCGTGACTTCAGTTCCCATATTCAGCAAGTGGAAGTTCGGCAAGGTCCGACTCAACCTGGGTTTCACGCTGCGACTGACGTTGTGCCGTCCATCGAAAAAATCGACAAGCAAGCCTGGCGCATCACTGGAAACGGAACCCTCGTCGTGCGTTACGCCACGTATTGGGATGAGCCCGGTCCCTTCGCCACTCAGCTGAACCGCGAGCACGCCTTCATCAATCCCGCGATGATTTTGATGTACGTGCCGCAGCGCCGCTCTGAACAAGTTCACTTCGCGTTGGGTGACATGCCTCAAGATTGGATGGGCGAAGGGCCCGGAATTCAATTGGACGAACAGATGAGCCGGGCCCGGCAATTTTCCTCGAAGTTTGCCGATTACGATGCGCTTGCTGATGCCCCAATCGAAATGGGGAAATTCGAAGAATTTCAGCTTCCAGGGAATAGCCCTGAAATCTGGGTCATCATTCATGGTGATAATTACAAAAAGAAGCAGGTTGAAGCCGAGTTGAAGAGAATTTGCGAGTACGAATTAAAGTTGATGGGCAAAGCGCCCTATTGGCGCTATACGTTTGTCCTACATATCGGCAAAGCTGCGGCCGGCGCAGGCGGTGGAATGGAACACGCTGACTCTACAGCCATCTCCGTGCCGTCTGGAGAGTCGCTACCCGGCGTGGCCGCTCATGAATTTTTTCATCTGTGGAATGTGAAGCGCATCCGTCCCATAACCTTGTATCCGGTCGACTACACAAAAGAGCAATACACCCGCGCACTGTGGTTCGCCGAAGGAGTCACCAGCACATACGGGTCTTATACGTTGGAGCGCTCCGGCATCTGGAGCAAGCAGCAGCTGTACCACGATCTCAGCGAGCAAATTACCGAACTGGAAGCGCGCCCGGCGAATCGCTGGCAAAGCGCGGAACAATCCAGTCTGGACGCCTGGCTGGAGAAATACCCGCTGTACGAAAATTCAGAATTTAGCGTTTCGTATTACACCAAGGGACAAATTCTGGGCGTGCTGCTGGATATTCTGATTCGCGACCGCACCGATAATCAGAAAAGCCTGGATGATGTGATGCGCCAGATGAACGAAGATTTTGGCGTGCCTGGGAAACCCTATCGCGACAGCCTCGACGTGCAATTAACCGCCGAGAAAGTCGCCGGCGGTTCGTTCGAGGATTTCTTTAGACATTACGTTGCCGGCGCGAATCCCTTGCCGTACCAAGCCATATTCGCGCTGGCTGGCTTGGAATTGCGGCAGACGTCTCGTCAACACGCAGCGTTGGGTTTCACTGCCGAGGGCGCTCCGAAAGGGCCGCTGCTCGTGAGCAGCGTAGACCCCAACACCGCCGCAGCGGAAGCAGAGCTGCAAACAGGTGACCTGATTCTGAAATGGAATGGGGGCGAACCACCGCGGCGTGTCAATGATTGGCTGCGGCAACACAAATCCGGAGAATTGCTGCATCTTACTATTCGCCGCGATGATGCCGAATTAAAAATTGATGTTCGCCTGGGTCAAATCACCGAGACTTTTTATGACCTTGCCGAAGTTTCTCACGCGGGAGACAAGGCGCGCCACATCCGCGAGGGATTGCTTCACGGAGTTACGGATGCCGCCACCATTCACGCAGCGAATTAAGCGAGACTGAAGTCTGATGCCATCGCTCCAGATCGCCCGGATCGAACTCCAACCAGTGCTGATTTCATGATCCGTACACTGCTTGTGAGCTCTTTCATGTCGCTGTACATCCTGGTAGTCGGTCCGCCGCTCTTGGTTTACACGCTCCTAACACGCAATCCGGATCCGCTTTTTCGCGCAGGGATCGGCGGCGTGATGTTTTTTGTGCGTGCCGCCGGCGTCCGCGTGCGAGTTAAGGGAACAGAGCGAATCCCAGCCGCCGCATGTGTTTTTGCCGCCAATCACACCAGCACTCTGGACGGCCCGGCGATTGTCAGCGCCATTCCACGGCGCATTGCCATCCTTTTGAAGGAATCACTCTTTCGCTGGCCCATCGTGGGACAAGCCTTCCGTCTGGCGCACTTCATTCCCATCGAACGCGGTGGCCGGGATTCCGCCGTGGCCAGCCTGGACAAAGCGACCGAAGAACTGCGCGCCGGGCAATCTTTTTTAATTTATCCGGAAGGTACGCGCAGCCAGGACGGCCGATTGCAAAAATTCAAGAGAGGCGCGGTGGTGATGGCCATCAAAGCTGGCGCGCCCATTGTCCCGGTGGCATGCTCTGGCGCTCACCGACTGATGAAGAAGCGCTCGCTGGTTCTTCGGTCGGGTGAAATTCTGGTAGAGTTTTTGCCGCCCATCGACGCGTCGGCGTACTCGCCCGAGACTCGCGATAAGTTGAACGACCTGGTGCACGACACCTTAGCGGCGGCGCTCCCACCGGACCAGCGGCCCGTAGAATTTCCGGGAGCAGCCTAGGGCCTCGCAACTAACTCGGGAACTAGCTTTTGCGCGCTTTTATTTTTTCGATTTCCTCTTCCAATTCCCAAACGCGTTTCTGCAGTTCTGGCAAGCGGTTCAGCGCCGCCACCGATTTCAGCCATTGCCGGTTCTCGACCGCGGGATAACCCGAATACATGGCCCGCGCAGGCACGTCGTTGGGTATTCCGCTCTGCGCGGTAACCACCGCATGGTCACCGACGCTGAGATGTCCCGCCGTGCCAACCTGCCCGGCCAGAATTGCTCCTTGGCCGATCTGCGTGGAGCCCGCCAGACCAACCTGGCCACACAACATCGCGTTGCTGCCTACCTTCGATGCGTGCCCCACGAGCACCAGGTCATCCAGCTTTGATCCGCGCCCGATGCGCGTTTCGCCCACGGTAGCGCGATCCACGCACGCATTGGCCTGCACTTCTACATCATCCTCGAGAACTGCCACTCCGGATTGCGCCATTTTGTACCAACTGCCATCTTTTCGCTTCGCGAAACCAAGGCCGTCGCCTCCGATTACCACTCCATTTTGCAAAATGACGCGATCCCCGATGACACAGAACTCCCGAACTACCGCATGTGCGTGCGCAAAAAAGTCTGCACCAATCTTTGCGCCCCGGTAGACCGTCACGAAGCTGTGCAATACCGCCTTGCGTCCAATTTGCGCGTTTTCGCCTACAAAGCAGTAGGGGCCGATGTGAGCGCCTGCTCCAACTTGCGCGCTCTTGGCAATCACCGCCGTAGAGTGAATTCCCGGGGCATAGGCTGGCGGCTGATAGAAAAATTCGATCGCTCGCGCGAAATCCAGATAGGGGTTTTCGCTGCGCAGCGCAGAAATCGGGGGCGCACCAGGCGCCCTCTCCAAAGTGATGCCCGCTTGCAGTAACACGGCTGACGCGTGGGTCGTTTTCAAAAGAGGGAAGTAGCGGCGGTTAGCTAAGAAAGTAACGTAACCGGGCTTGGCGTGGTCGATTCCGGCAACCCCGGTAATTTCCGTGTCCTGCGGGCCTTCCACGGTGCAGCCAAGCTTGCGGGCAATTTCCGATAGCTTCATGAACGACGCTCCTGACAGCAGTGCGAGTCTCGCACAGCGTCACCAGCGAAGTATAGGCAGCCGCCAGTGAATCAACCGGCCTGATGAACATGTACCCCGCGGAATGCGAACCTCACAGGGAACGTCAGGAGCAATTCACGGGAATTACCCACGAGGACCCGCCGCAAACGCGACGCTTCGCCCTAACCTACGATAGGTATATCACTAGGCCGATGCGGTTCATCAGTAGAGAACAGGTACCGCAAGTCTGCGGGTAGATTTTGGGTGCGGAACAGGAGCTTGTGAGACGATTACTAGATGACTGACCGACTCGGTTTAGGCTCAAGGTTCCGCTTAGGAGCTATCGCAACAACCTTCATCACAACTCTATCGATTGCTCTGCCGACGCTAGCGCAGCAAGAGCAAATGTCCTTTCCACGCCCTGCGCTTTCTTCGCGGCCGACATCCGTGGCACAATCTGTGCCGCCATCCGAGCAGGAAAAGCGGGCCCAGGACGACAAGGACAAGCCTGAGAAGCAAAAGACCCCAGAGAAAAAGACCGAAACGGCCGCTCCCGCCACATCTAACGATCGCCTATTCTTCGCGTTACCGAACTTCCTAACCCTTGAGACTGCCGACCACGTGCCGCCGTTGACCGCCAAGCAAAAGTTCGCAGTAGTGACGCGGTCTTCGTTCGACTACATCCAGATTCCCTGGTACGCGTTTCTAGCGGGAGTAAGCCAAGCGGAAAACAGTGAACCAGGGTACGGCCAGGGTGCGGCTGGTTATGGCAAACGGTTTGGATCAGCTGCCGCGGATGGCACCATCGAAAACTTCTTTACTTCCGCGATCTTCCCCTCGGTGTTTCACCAGGATCCGCGCTTTTATCAACTGGGGAAGGGGGGCTTTTGGCATCGCACTTTTTATGCCATGAGCCGTATCGTGATTATTCGTTCGGACTCAGGCAGCAGCCAGTTCAACGTGTCCGAAGTGTTCGGCAGCGCCATGGCGGCGAGTATTTCGACCTACAGTTATCATCCACACGCCGATAAAACCGTGTCGAATACCGCGAGCGTGTGGGGCAGCCAGCTCGGTTACGACACCGCGACGATCGTTCTAAAAGAGTTTTGGCCCGATATTCGGCGAAAAATCCTTCACAAGCGCAGCCAACCTGCCAATCCTTAGGCCGATCCAGGCGCGCGATCCGCACGCACCTTCTAAAGGCGAGTCAAAAAAACAGCAGGGATCTTCTGGATGCAGCCGAGGTCAGGCGGCAGCGGTTCGTGCGGCTGGTGCGGTCTGCTCCGCCTCAATCGGTAGGCTGGCTTCGGGCTGCCGTTCTTGCTTGGCCTCACTCTTAGAAAACAATTTTGCGGTGAGCAACATGGCTGTAAAGGTGGCCGTCAACAGCCCAAGCTGCTTCCAGCCGCTGAGCATGGAGGCGTTGCCCATCAACGTGAGTCCCGCAAAGCAAAATAATAGGTGCACGCAAAACACTTGCAGCGAAGATTGACCCATCATTACCAGCGGCTTGATTGCCAGGGGCCTCAATACCGATTGGCAGTAGACCAGCACAGTGGCAGCCGCCGCGAAATTCACCAGGCGCATGATGCCGAGGTGCCATTTGTCAAAAAGAAATTCAGCTGCGCCTAGCTCCAAACCGTGCGCGATCTCGCGGCGCAGCAGAAAGAAGGCAAGCATTAGCATAACGGCAGGAATTATGGCCCGTTTGGCCCACAACTCCAGCGGGAGGCGATCTTGCGCCCAACGGACGCCAAACCAGATGCCTACGATCCACAAAAATTGCCAGGCCCACAGATCAAAAGACCCCATTTCGTTAAGAGGGATCCGCGTGGGAATGAAGCGCATCATGAAATTGTGTTCGGCGCTGCGAAAGCCGAATTGCGCGACGAAATAAAGAACGAAACCTCCGCACAAAATCGGTTTCCATCCGAATCTACGCGACAGCAGAAGCGCGGCGGTCGTTAAGGCCAGAAAAATAATGTACATTGGCAAAATGTCGAGAAGTGGCGGGCGGTAGATCAGAAGAAATGCTTCGCCAACGGCGCGTTTTGGCGCATAGAAATAAAAATCCAGGAGGTTGTGCAGGCCCGGGCGGTTGCCTCGAGAGGCGATGGGCACCGCGACGAGAAACGCAAAAGCCAGTAGCAGTGCATGGTAGCCGTACAAACGCAAGGTGCGGCTCCACAACTTGAAGATCGTGGCCCGATAGCCATCGTGTTCCGCCATGCGAAAATAGATCCTGCCCGTAAACAGCGCGGAAAGAAAAATGAACCCTTCAGCTGCGGATACGATTCCAAAGGGTTGATTGACGTAGGTGCTGGCGCCTGTGGGCAGATGGGTAAGCGTAATCCAAACCAGCATTAGCCCACGCACCGCGTCGAGTTCCAGGCGTCTTCCGGATGGTTTTGGCTTGGCTTCGCCCATTGGCCCCGTTTTGGTAATTGCCATCATAATGTTAGATACGCCGCCAGTATGAACGGTTTCTAACTATATTGAATACAGCGAGTAAGGGATGGGAATGCATCAAATCAGGGAGACAAAATTATCATTCGTGTTAAAGTTCAGCATCCGGAGGCATGTGAACGTGCGGCTGCGCAGGTTACTATTTCTTTTCCTCGGTCTGTGGATCGGAGTTCCCGTTTTCGCAAAAAGCCATGAAACGGGCTTTCTGGATCGAACCATCACCCTTCAGGGTGGTGTGATCTACAAATACCAGGTCTTTATTCCAGATAATTGGACGCCCAAGCAAAAATGGCCGGTCATTCTCTTTCTCCACGGCTCCGGCGAGCGTGCCGACGATGGTTTGCAGCAGACTGATACCGGCATTGGCACCGCCATCCGCGTGGATCGCACCCGTATTCCAGCGATCGTGGTGATGCCGCAATGCCGAAAAAATCTTTGGTGGGTTGAGCCTTCCATGGCCGAGCTGGCCATGGCCACACTGGATGTCGCCACTAAGGAATTTCACGGTGACACTTCCAGGACCTATCTCACCGGACTGTCCATGGGGGGATACGGTTCTTGGTATCTGGCGCAAAAATATCCCGGACGTTTTGCCGCGTTGGTCGTAATTTGCGGAGGTATTCATCCGCCCGCTGCAACGCTCAAAGCTCACCCTGAGTTGATAAAGCAGGTGCCGGAGGACGGCCCCAAGAGTTATTCCGAAGCTGCGGCGAGGATCGGCAAAGTGCCTGTCTGGATATTTCACGGCGCCGACGATGAGATCGTTCCGGTCACCGAATCTCAACGAATGCAGGCGGCCATGAAGCAGGTTGGCGCTGAGGTTCATTACACGGAGTATCCCGGCGTGAAGCACGTCTCATGGGATAAGGCGTACGACGAACCGAAGTTGTTTCCCTGGCTGTTCTCCAAGTCTCTGCCCGCAAAATCAAACTAACTTTGGACCAAGCATTGGGGCCGGTGCCTGGAAGTTTCGGCGTTATTCATTGAACAGCCGCGGTTGCGCTGCAGCGGGAGCCGCAGCTGGCTTACGCCGCGCAATGCCAACCACTCCCAACACGGTAATTTCGCGTAAAGCGGCGCGCGGCACGAAGATGCGGTCGGTGTTCGAATTCAGATCTGGCGGCGTGATCTGCACTCCGTTATCCAGCAGGTTCAGCAAATCATTGGGAATGACGCCCTCTAACGTCTCCCCGTCGCTATAACGTAACCGCACCCACAACCCATCCAGTTTCGGCCGGCTGAGGAAGGCTTTGCGCTCCGGCTCGAAGTCGTCGTTGAATTCGCGTACAAAATAAATCGAGCGCAGCTTATCTAACGGAATCTCAGTGTGTTCCCCGTCCGGGCTCAGCAGGTCAATAGGGCCGTTCTGGCCTAGTCTCGAGGGATTCAAATACCCGCGCTGGGACTTCTTGTCCGCAAGGACAACCACCACTTTCTTATGCGTCGAAGTTGGAGCGCGGTTTTTCAAGGAGTTAGCGGCACGAAACGCCGACGGGGCGAAAATTTGCCAATCAGCGGGATGTATGTTATGTTAAGCAAGTTCTCCTGTCAACCTACTGTGTTCATTAGGGTTAGGCCCGGAGTGCCGCCCGTTGACCGAAAAGAAGCAGATCCTAAAATCCGCCTCGATCATCTCTCTCGTCACGATTGCTAGCCGCATTCTCGGGTATGTCCGGGACCAGCGCTATGCCTTGCTGCTCGGCACTTCGCACATAGCCGACTCCTTCATCCTGGCCTACCGCATCCCCAATCTTTTCCGCCGCTTGGTGGGCGAAGGCTCCATGAGCGCGTCCTTTATACCTGTATTTACGACCTATATGCGCGAGAAATCGCCCAAAGAGGTCTGGCAGTTCGCGAATAACCTGTTTTGGACCCTGGCCCTGGTTCTCGCGGTGATTACCGTTTTGGGTATGGTCTTTTCACCCGCAGTGATCCATACCTTCATTCCAGCCTCGGCGCGGCACCTGAATTGGGACGATGCTATCACGTTGAATCGCATCATTTTCCCGTACCTGTTCTTCATCGGCTTGGCAGCCCTGGCCATGGGCATTTTGAACTGCTTTCACATTTTCGGCTTGCCGGCCTCCACCCCGGTACTTTTGAATCTGTCGATTATTTTCTTTTCGGTCGGCGTGGTTTGGCACTATTTCAAGAGTCCCGCAATCTCGCTCGCGGTTGGGGTGCTTGTCGGCGGAGCATTGCAATTTTTGGTTCAGGTGCCCTTCCTGGTGCAGAAGGGCATGCATTTCGATTTTGGTATTTCATTTACGCACCCCGGCATTCGAAACGTGGCCAGGCTAATGATCCCGCGCTTTTTCGGCATTGGCATCGGGCAAATCAACTTTTTTGTGGATACCTACTTCGTGAACTCCGCGAGAATGCCGCAAGGCAGCTTGACCGCCCTGTATCTTGCCGATCGCGTTATGGAATTGGTTCTCGGCGGCTATGCCATCGCGGTAGCCACGGCCATCCTGCCTATGATGTCACATCAGGCTGCCGCAAAAGATTACGACGGACTAAAGCGGACGCTGTCGTTTTCCGTGCGCATTGTGGCCTTCATCACCATTCCTGCCGCTCTAGGCCTGATGATTCTGCGCGAGCCAATCATCCGCGTCCTGTTCCAGCACGGACAGTTCGTGGCCGCGTCCACCCAGTTAACTGCGCGAGCGTTGTTTTGTTACGCGGTGGGGCTGCCGGCGCTGGCGTCGGTAAAGCTGATCGTGCCGGCCTTTTATTCCACTCATGACACCCGGACGCCAGTGGCCGTCGCTTCGGTGTCGCTGGTCCTAAACATCGTCTTGAACATCGTTTTCCTCAAATATTTATTCAGCTATGTGCAAAACGGAGGTCCGGCGCTGGCTACCGCGATTGCCTGCTTCGTGGATTTCTTTGCGCTCTTCATTATTTTTCGACTGCGCTATGGGCGCATTGGCGGAAGGCAGATTTTCAATTCATTCGCCAAAATCGCTTTATGCTCGGCGATTATGGGCATTGCGTGCTGGTTCGGTATGCACTATACAGAGTTCACCAGGCACTCGCGCTTCCTGGTGCAACTACTCACGTTTTTGGCGTTGCTCGGCGGCGCGACGCTTCTCTATCTGGGTACCGCCTGGCTTTTCCGGTGCCATGAATTGGAAGAGATCTACGGCATAGCCACTCGCCGGAGATCCCCGGCTGACACCGGGTACGCGGAGCCGTAATGGAAATATCGGCCACCATTTCGGCTTTCCTGACCTACGTAAAAGTAGAGAAGGGGCTATCGTCCAACACCGTCTCGGCTTACCGCCGGGATCTCGTTAAATTTGATGTCTTCGCGCAGAAGCGCAAATTGTCCCTCGAGGCCGTTTCGCGCGACGACCTGGTGGATTTCTTGGCCAGTCTCTATAGGTTGAAACTCGAGAGCCGCACTGTGGCTCGGCACCTGGTAACCCTGCGAAACTTTTTCCGATTCGCCCAGATCCAGGAATTGATCACCGCCGATCCCTCCATCAACCTTGAATCGCCAAAGATTCGCCGCTCTTTACCGGGGTACTTGCGGCTGGAAGAAGTCGAGCGGTTGCTCGAACAGCCCGATTCAACCACCGCTTTGGGGTTGCGCGATCGCGCCATGCTGGAAGTTTTATATTCCACCGGCCTGCGTGTCTCCGAATTGATTGGTTTGCGTGTCAGCGATCTGGATAGCAAAGTCGGATGCGTTCGTTGCATCGGCAAGGGTGACAAGGAGCGCATCGTTCCGATGGGGCGCAAGGCGCTGCTCATGGTCGAAAAATACCTTCGCGACGCGCGTCCGAAGCTGCTGGGCAGACTTAGAGGCAGCCCCACGCTGTTCGTGAACCGCAGGGGCGTTTCTCTAAGCAGGGTAGGGGTGTGGAAGATTCTGTCGGGATACGGCAAGCGCGCGGGGTTGCGCGTTTCGCTCACTCCCCACATGTTGCGCCACAGTTTTGCGACGCACCTGCTTGAGCGCGGCGCGGACCTGCGGTCGGTGCAGTTGATGCTGGGTCACGCTGACATTTCCACGACGCAGATTTATACCCACGTTGTGGAAGAGCGGTTGAAGCAGATTTATAAAGCGCATCATCCCCGGGCATGAACAGGTTGCATGCACATGCAGCGGGACGGGCCGTGAAGTTTCTAGCAGAAGTTTTCGCGATTTTCGCGTAGACATCCTGAAAAGAGAAGAAGGAGCGCAATGCCAGATTATATGTTTTTGCTGGAAAGCCGGCTCTCGCCGGAGCAGCGCGCCGTACTTACGCGCGTGCAGGAACTGTCCGCCGCCATGGGCTTCAATGTCTATCTGACCGGCGGCACGGTTCGCGACCTGGTTACCGGTGCGTCGCTGCGTGATTTGGACTTCACCGTGGAAGGTAACCCCGCGAAGATCGCGCGCGAGCTCGAAAAAGGCGGCGCCAAAACACTCGTCGAAGACGACAAATTACGCCATATCGAATTGCTCTTCAGCGGCGACGTGGAAGGCAGCATTTCCGCCGCGCGCGATGACCACTACATTCGGCCCGGCACGCGTCCGGAAGTTCGCTGGTCTACGATCATGGAAGATCTCCGCCGGCGGGATTTTTCTCTCAACGCCGTGGCCATTTCCCTGAATCCTGCGTCGCGCGGATTACTGCTCGATCCCACCAACGGACTTTCTGATATTGAACGCGCCGAAGTTCGGGCACTAACCATTCACGCCTTTACCAATCAATCAGTGCGTCTCTTGCGTGTGCTGCGCTTTGCCGCGCGTATGGGTTTCAAAATTGAGGCTCGCACGCAGGAATGGTTCGACCTGGCCATCGAAAGGGAATTGCCCGCGACGATTACTCCGGAAGATGCAGGCGCCGAACTTCGCGCGTTGGCTCGCGAAGAGCGCCCCGCAGTGGTATTAAAAGCCTGGGAAGATCACGACCTGCTCGAGGCCGTCAACCCTTTGCTCGCCAAGAAGCGTCCTGGGTATGACGCGATTACGCGACTCTCCAATGTCCGCGAAGATCTCTTTACCGCCGGCTTGCGACCACGTCTCGCGACGCCGATGCTGCTGGCTATTCTTGCGCGGCTGAAAGACCGGGAGCAGAGCGGTGTGCTTTCCAAGGCGGGCTACCGGTCTGCAGAAGCGCAGGAAGTGTTGAACTTTGACAAGCACATCCAAGGTGTCCAGAAAGAATTGACCGGCAAGAAAGTTAGCACCCCGCTGGAAGCGTATAAATTCCTGGAGAAACTTCCCGTCGACCAGATCGCTTACATTATGGCCGAATCGAATAACTCAGCCGCGGTCTCCAAGATTCGCGCGTACCTGAATAAATGGCGCCCGCTTCGTTCTGGACTTCCCTTCGTGGTCAATGAACTGACCGCGCTGGGTATGCCGGCTGGCGCGAAATTCGACGCCATCGTCGAGCAAGTGTTTGGCATGCAGCTCACCGGAAGAGGCAAGACTCCCGAGGAACGCGAGAAAATTCTGCGCAAGCTTTCGGGCATCAAAGAGCAGCCCAAAAAGAAAGAGAAAGAGAAAAAGTCCAAAGCAGCAGAGAAGTCTCAGGCGGCACTTGCCATGGGCAACGCGGCCAAACAGAAACATGCGGATGCCGAAACAGAAGCAAAAAGGGCCGGAAAAGCGGGCGCCAAGGGTGGTCACAAGCCCGCCGACAAACACGCATCTTCGCGACACGGCGCGGGCCGTCCGTCCGGCAAGAAGAGTCACGCGCGCAAATAGTTCTCGGCGGGCTACAAAAAGATTGTCGGCGGCAAAGTTTTCAACAATGCCATTCGCAATTATCCGCGCGGAGATTTAGAATCGAGGTCCATGGGTCAGCCGCAGTTTGTTCATCTTCACGTTCATACCGATTTCAGCCTGTTGGATGGAGCTTGCGAAACTGGCGAATTGCTCGACGAAGCTTCTCGCCAGAAAATGCCGGCGGTGGCCATCACCGACCATGGCAATCTTTTTGCCGCAGCGAATTTTTTTAATGAAGCCAGCAAGCGCGACGTCAAGCCCATCATCGGTTGCGAAGTGTATGTGGCCAGAGGCAGCCGCCATGAGCGCGGCGAAAAGACCAACGGCGGCAACGGACAGGAACGCGGCGACAGCGAGCCAACCGGTCGCGGCAGTAATCATCTCGTTTTACTTTGCGAAAACCAGGAAGGCTACAAAAATCTAATCAAGCTGGTTTCTTCCGGCTTCCTGGAAGGCTTTTATTACAAGCCGCGCATCGACTACGATCTGCTCGCCAAGCACAGTAAAGGGCTGATCGCGCTTTCCGCTTGTTTGCGCGGAGTGGTCACCGAAGCGGTGGTGGAAGAGAGATACGATCAGGCGCGCGAAAATGCGTACCGGCTTCGCGATGTTTTTGGCAAAGGCAATTTCTTTCTAGAGATTCAGGATCAGGGCCTGGATATCGAGCGGACCGTTAATCCCCATCTCGTTCGCCTTTCGAAAGAATCTGGCATTCCTCTGGTGGCCACCAACGACTGCCACTACTTGAAACATTCCGACGCGCACGCTCAGGAAGTCTTGCTATGCATCCAGACCGGCAAGACCATGAGCGATACGCATCGCATGAAATTTGCTACCGACCAGTTTTATTTCAAGACCGCCGCTGAAATGGGGCAAGTATTTCGTGAACTGCCCGAGGCCCTGAGCCGCACCGTCGATATTGCCGCGCGCTGCAACGTCAAGATTGAGCGCATACCCAATCCATTTCCTGAATTCAAGGTTCCTGACGGCCATACGCCGGGCAGTTATTTCGAGATGGTGGTGCGCGAAGGCTTTGCTACTCGTGTTCCATCCCTGGAGCGCCTGGCTAAACAGGGCCTGCTGCGAAATAGCCTGGCGGAATATGAGCGCCGTTTGTCTTTTGAGATCGAGATGATCCAGAAGATGCGCTACGAAGGCTACTTCTTGATCGTGTGGGATTTTATTCACTACGCCCGCGCCCAGTGCGTTCCGGTCGGCCCTGGCCGCGGTTCGGCGGCCGGCAGCCTGGTGAGCTACGCGTTGCGCATCACCGACGTCGATCCGTTGCAATACAACCTGATCTTTGAGCGCTTCCTGAATCCCGAGCGCGTTTCCATGCCCGATATTGATATTGATTTCTGCATGCGACGCCGCGGTGAAGTAATCGATTACGTCACGCAAAAATATGGTCGCGAAAATGTTTCGCAAATCATCACCTTCGGAACCATGGCGGCAAAGGCTGCAGTAAAAGATGTTGGCCGTGCCATGGATATTCCTTATACAGAAGTGGATCGTCTCGCGAAGTTGATCCCGACCACGCTGGGCATCGAGTTGCCCGATGCGCTGGAACAATCTCCTATGCTGACAGCAGCTATCAATAGCGATCAGCGTCTCAAGGATTTGATGGCCGTGGCGTTGCGTCTCGAAGGCCTCGCTCGCCACGCCTCGACGCACGCCGCGGGCGTAGTGATTTCCGCGCGGCCGCTCACCGACATTGTCCCCATTTACAAGACCAACCGTGACGAAATAACCACGCAATACGACATGAATGCGCTAGAGCGCATCGGCTTGCTGAAAATGGATTTTCTCGGCCTCACGACGCTTACGGTGCTCCACGATACCGTGAACATGATCGAGAAAAATCGCGGCGCCAAAGTCGATATCGACAATCTCTCGCTCGACGATGCGGAAACCTACAAACTTTTCGCGCGCGGCGACACCACCGCTATCTTCCAATTTGAATCCCACGGCATGCGCGACATTTTGCGCCGCTACCAGCCCACGCGTATCGAAGACCTCACCGCCCTCAATGCGCTCTACCGCCCCGGCCCGATCCAGGGCGGCATGATCGACGATTTCATCAACCGTAAGCATGGCAAGACGAAGGTAAGTTACGAGCTGCCGCAACTCCAGGACATCCTGGAAGAGACTTACGGCGTAATCCTGTATCAGGAACAAGTGATGCAGATCGCCAACAAGCTGGCGAGTTTTTCTCTGGGCGAAGCGGACATACTTCGCCGCGCCATGGGCAAAAAGAAAAAAGAAGAAATGGCCGCGCAACGAGCCAAGTTCATG
>JAUTXJ010000279.1 GCA_030838075.1 Acidobacteriaceae bacterium | reverse complement strand
GGTCGGCGCAGTGCATGCACTGATTTTTGCGCATCAACCACATGAGGGAACCGTCTTCGCGCTCGTGCTCGTTGAATAAGATCAGGTTCCAATAATTCCAACGAGTCTCCGGCATGGTCTGGTAGGTGTTGTCGAAGATTGTTTCGCCGAAGGGCAGGTCATTCCACTCCATGCAGGCCACTTCGCAGGCTTTGCACCCGATGCAGGTGGTGGTATCGATTAATTTGCAGACTTGCGGTTCGCGCTGGGTGCCCTCGCCGGGTACCGCTCCGGCGTGAGCCGAAATTTTTTGGATTCGCAAAGTCGCCTGACTCATGAGCTCACCTAGGCCTTCTCTACCTTAACTAGGAAGCCCTTGAATTCGGGTGTGAAAGCGTTGGGATCAACGACCGTAGGCGTGAGCAGATTCGCCAGCGTCCTGGCGTCCTTGCCTTCGTCCTCGGCGATACCCCGATAGCCTTGATGAATGGGGAGACCGATCGGGTAGACCTTCTTGCCATCAATCATCAGTGGCTTGATGCGTTTGGTGACCATCGCTTTGGCAATGTAACTTCCACGGATGCTCGAGACTTTTATTTTTTCGCCGCCGGTGAAGCCCATTTCGTTGGCCATCTCCACCGAAATCTCAATGAACGGCTCCGGCACGAGCTGCACGTTCATGGGATTGTTTTTGGTCCAGTAATGATAAAGCTCGGTGAGTCGGTAGGTCGTGCAGACAACCGTGTAACCGTCCTTGGGCGTGCCGTATTTATCGTCCGGGGTTTTGAAACGCTTGACCACCGGATTGTGCGTTTGCTGCGGATGGAAAGGATTGTCAATCGGACTTTCGATCGGTTCGTAGTGTTCGGGGAACGGTCCATCGGCAAAGGCCGCGAGCGGCGCAAAAATTCGGCCTACGCCCTCCGCGTTCATGATGAACGGGCCCATGTGATCTTTCGGCTTGGAATCGACCTTGAAGTCCGGCACATCGTTGCCGACCCATTTTTGCTGCTCTTCGTTCCACCAGACCTGTTTTCGCGTTGGATCCCAGGGCTTGCCGTCAACGTCACACGACGCGCGATTGTAGAGGACGCGGCGATTCGCAGGCCAGGACCAGCCCCATCCCGGATGCACACCTAGACCCGAAGGGTCGGAGGGATCGCGTCGCGCCGTCTGATTGCCGGCTTCGGTGAAGGAGCCGGAGTAAATCCAGTTGCCGCAGGAGGTCGTACCGTCGTCTTTCAACCACGCAAAGCCAGGAAGCTGCTGGCCAGCCTTGATTTGCTGCTTGGTCGCGGGATCCTCCAGATCCGCGAGCGCCTTGCCGTTTACTTCCTTCAATACCTCGGCCAGCGGCGGGCTGGAGGGGTTGCTGTAATTCCACGTAACGTGCAGGATGGGATCGGGGAACTTGCCGCCCTCTTTCTGGTACAGGTCGCGGATCTTCAAGAAAATTTGCGCCACGATGGCCTGGTCCAGCCGGGCCTGACCGGGCGACGGCAGGGCCGTATTTTTCCAAAGCAGCCAGCGCGCGGAATTGGTGAACGAACCGTCTTTCTCGGCAAATCCCGCGCAAGGCAAGCGATACACGGTGGTTTGAATCTGTTTCATTTCGTCCTGGGTGATGCCCGGGGATCTCCAAAACTCGCTAGTCTCGTCCGGATAAATTTCCCCCACCACCAGGAAGTCCGCCTTTTTCAGCGCGTCGATGTTTTTCTTTGAGTTGGGACCAATGGCGACGCCGTTCATCCCAAAGGCAATCATGCCTTTCACGGTGCCGTTGTACATGTCGTCCCACATCTGCACCCACGAATAGTTGCGATCCACTTTCGGCAGATAATCGAAGGCCCAGCCGTTTTGTTTAGTGGCCACGTCGCCATAGAGGGCTTTCAGGTAGCTAACCGCGAATTTCGGCGTGTTGCTATAGTAGTTGAACGAATCCCACGGAGCGGGTTTCGAGGGTGTCGGGGTAATACGTTTCATCCAGGCGTCGAAGGAAGCGTCCGCAGGCGTCGGAACTTTCAGATAGCCGGGCAAACTGTCGAAAAGGCCGGCCATGTCTGTGGCACCCTGAATGTTGGAGTGCCCGCGCAGCGCGTTGACGCCACCTCCAGCGCGGCCGACGTTGCCCATGATCAATTGAAGAATCGCTGCGGTGCGTATGATTTGCGTGCCAAACGAGTGTTGCGTCCATCCGACGGCGTAAATGATCGTGCTCGCCTTCTTCATGTCGCCGTCTTTGCGAATCGACGTATAGAGGTCGGCGGCCTTGAGGAATTGATCTTTGGGAATGCCGGTGATGCGCTCGACCATTTCCGGCGTGTATCGCGAGTAATGTTTCTTCAGCAGTTGGAACACACAATTGGAGTTCTGCAGCGACAGATCGAACTCGACCTTTTCCGGCAGCTTGGGAGCGACCGGAGCGGTTCCGCTTGGTGGATGCGGTGAGCTATCTCCTCCACCCCCGCCTGTACCCGCATAATTCCACGTGGACCTGTCGTAGCTTTGGGTCTGGGCATCGAACCCGGAGAAAACGCCGTCCGTATCACCCGGCAACTGAAAGCCGGGATTGACGATAAATGCCGCGTTCGTGAAGTTGACCAGGTAATCCTTCGCGATACGGTTGTTCTCGATGGCATAGCGAATCACGCCGCCGAGGAACGCAATGTCCGACCCCGCCCGAATCTGGCAGTGGAGATCCGCCACGGCAGCGGTTCGCGTGAATCGCGGATCGACCACAATAATTTTCGCGTTGCGGGTGCGCTTCGCTTCGATCGGCCACTTGAATCCGCACGGATGGTTCTCGGCCGGATTACCGCCCATGATGAGCATCATGTCGGTATTTTTCATGTCGACCCAACCGTTGGTCATTGCCCCGCGTCCGAACGTTGGTCCCAAACTTGAGACCGTGGGGCCGTGTCAAACCCTGGCCTGGTTTTCTAAATGCACGACCCCGAGGGCGTGCATCGCTTTGACCACGAGATAGTTAAACTCATTGGTATCGGTACAACCGCCGATCCACGCGACCGATTCCAGCCGGTTTACGGTGTGTCCCGCCGCATCTTTCTCGATGAAAGTGTCGTCGCGGGTCTTTTTCACGCGCGCTGCGATTTCGTTGATCGCATCGTCCCATGAAATGTCTTGCCAGTCGGTGCCACCCGGCCGCCGCACTTGCGGTTTCAGCAAGCGCCGGTCGTTCATAATCTCTTGCTGCAGCGAGGAACCCTTTGGGCAGAGAGTACCGCGATTGGTCGGATGATCGGGGTCTCCCTCGACGTGCACCACCTGCGCGGTCACATTCTTTGCGCGGTCTCCAATCGTGTAAATGATGGTGCCGCAGCCCACCGCACAGTAGGGACAGGTCGAGCGCGTCTCGCTGGCTCTGGCGATCTTCAGTTCGCGAAGCTCCGCGTAGGCGGATTGCAAATCAAATCCAAAAACCGCAGCGGCGACGCCACCAGCGGTTGTTAATTTCAGGAAGTCACGACGGGTAGGCTGCACGGGCACGCCCCTTAGCAGGTTTAGCAGAACCACTTGTGTTACAAGTCCTTAATAGAACGATGTAACCGCCTGAGTCAAGTAAACAATTACAATTCTTGTGATGCGGCTGGGCGCCTAACGGACGCATACCTAAAATTCTCAGGACAAGCTACAATATCGGCGCGGCTGGCATGCCTACCATACAGCCGGTAATCTTTTGCATCCTGTGCGCGTATCAATACACACACGCAACTATCGCAGAGTTGTATGCGTAGCGACTGAATACGCGGTTTGTAGGCTAAGGAGCTTCGGCGCGGATGGCCACGCACCCACAATCCATTAAACCCGACCTCGGCAGTTTGCGTATTGGCGACGCGCACCGAAAGGCTGGCGCCGGTGCGGGTAAGCGCTTTGTGATCATTGTGTTGGTGATCCTTCCTTTGGCGGCAATCGCGGCGGCTGCGTACGCTCTGCGGAGTCAAAAACCCGTGGTTCAAGTGATGACGGCGTCCAAAGCGGAAGCGGGCGGGCGGCAGTCGCTACTTAACGCCAGCGGCTACGTGACACCTCGGCGGCGGGCTACCATCGCTGCCAAAATTACGGGCCGCGTGACCGGCGTGTTTTTCGATGAAGGCACGCACGTTCGGCAGGGGCAGCTGCTGGCTACCCTTGACGATTCTGATGTGAAACGTGCGCTGGAGTCGGCGAAAGCTGACCGTGACTCGGCGCAAGCGACCATTGCCGACTTCCAGGTGCAATTAAAGAACGCCAAAATACAATTGGGGCGCGCGGAGCAACTGCAGAAGGCGGGCGTACAGACGCAGGAAAATCTCGACAACG
The DNA here is from genome assembly GCA_030838075.1 of Acidobacteriaceae bacterium. Lineage (GTDB taxonomy): Bacteria > Acidobacteriota > Terriglobia > Acidiferrales > UBA7541 > Acidiferrum. The sequence continues at coordinate 7,242 of JAUTXJ010000279.1, read as the reverse complement.
CATCCATGGCCGCTGACAGCCTGACCGCGAAGATCGCGCTCGCCAAACAACAGGTCGCTGGCGCCGATGCGCGCATTAGCGAAGCTCAGCAGGCGGTGGACAACACCGTGATTCGTGCGCCATTTGACGGGATTGTAGTTTCGAAAGACGCGCAGGTGGGCGAAATGGTTTCGCCGATTTCCGCCGGCGGCGGGTTTACGCGCACTGGTATCGCTACTATCGTGGACATGAATTCGAATGAGATTGAAGTGGATGTGAACGAATCGTACATTGCGCGAGTGTTGCCCAACCAGCCCGTGACAGCGACTCTGGATGCGTATCCTGATTGGCAAATCCCTTGTAAGGTGCGCACGGTAATTCCGACTGCGGACCGGCAAAAGGCTACGGTGAAAGTGCGCATCTCGTTTCTGAAACTTGACCCGAAGATTCTTCCGGACATGGGCGTGAAGGTGGCGTTCCTGTCGGAGGAGCAGCCCAAGGCCAAGGGGCCGGAGCCGATGACTTACGTGCCGAAAAGTGCGGTGCGCAGCGAGGGCGGAACGGCTTTTGTGTATTTGGTGCATGACGGCAAGGTTGAGCACCGTGCGATTCGCGTGGGCGCTGATCGCGGCACGGATGTCGCGATCATGGCGGGCGTGATGCCGGGCGATTCTTTGGTAGTGGCTGGCCCGGCTACTTTGCATGACGGCGATAAAGTTGAAATCAAACAGTAGGAGCTAATTATGATTCGCGTAGATGGACGATCCGATTCGCCCAGCCTCATTCGTGTGCGAGGCCTGAACAAGACGTATCGCCGCGGAGGCGAAAACATTCAGGTTTTGCAGGGGCTGAACCTTGACGTGGACCAGGCTGATTTCGTGGCGTTCATGGGTCCGAGCGGGTCGGGGAAGACAACGCTGCTCAATTTGTTGGGGGGATTGGACGTTCCCTCTGCCGGCAGCATCACCGTGGCTGGTGACGAGATTACCCACATGTCCGCGAGCAAGCTGACGCAGTGGCGCGCGCGGCACGTGGGATTTATTTTTCAGATGTACAACTTGATCCCGGTGCTCACCGCGTTTCAGAATGTGGAGCTGCCGCTACTGCTTACCAAACTTTCTAAATCGGAGCGCCGCAAACATGTGGAGACTGCGCTCGGAGTGGTGGGGCTGTCTGACCGCATGAACCATTTTCCACGGCAGCTCTCTGGAGGACAGGAGCAACGCGTGACGATCGCACGGGCGATTGTGTCCGACCCAACATTTTTGCTGTGCGACGAACCCACCGGCGATCTGGACCGCAAGAGTGCGGATGAAATCATGGCCCTCATTGAAGAGCTGGTGGGCAAGTATCACAAGACGGTGCTGATGGTGACACACGATCCGGTGGTCGCGGCTCGCGCGCACACGACACTGCATCTCGATAAAGGCGTGCTCGTGGAAGCTGAGCGCAAGGGCGTGCTGGTGGGAGGTGTGGCGTGAAATTCAACCGATTTATATTTGCGAATTTGTTTCGCAAGAAGATTCGGTTGATTTTGACCATCGGATCTTTTGCGGTGGCGCTCTTCTTGTTCACCTTCCTGGCGGTGGTGAGAAGCGCGTTCAGCCGCGGTACGGAACTGGCCGGCGCTGATCGCCTGGTGGTGATTAATCGCGCGGGATTGATCAATGTGATTCCGCTGTCTTACCGAGACAAGATTTTGCAGATAAAAGGAGTCAAAGCGGTCACGCATAACAACTGGTTCGGCGGCGTTTATCAGGACGAAAAGAATTTTTTCCCTCAATTTGTGATTGACCCGGAAAATCAACGCCAAGTTATGACTGAAATGCGTGTTCCCGATGATGAATGGAATAATTTTGTGAAAGATCGCCAGGGAGCCGTGGTTGGCGCCGGCCTCGCAAAACGTTTTGGATGGAAAGTGGGCGATCGGCTCCCGATTAAGAATGCGCTCTACGGACCGACCAAGACTTGGGAATTCGTGCTGGACGGCATTTATCACAACGACCATCCGGGCGGAGACGAGAGTCAGTTCTGGCTGCAGTGGAAATATTTTGACGAGACCATACCCGCAGTGATCAAGAGCCAGGTCGGCTGGTATGTAGTGAAACTGGATTCTCCGGATGATGCTGTTCCGGTGGCCGCCGCCATCGATAAGGGCTTTGCCAATTCTTCCACCGAGACCAAAACGGAAACTGAATCCGCTTTCGCAGCCGGATTTGCCAAGCAACTGGGGAATATAGAACTGCTCATTCTAACGATCGGTGGCGTGGTGTTCTTCACGCTATTGCTGGTCACCGGAAACACCATGGCTATTTCCGTGCGCGAGCGCGTTGGGGAATTGGCGGTGCTGAAGGCGATCGGCTACCCGGACCGGTATGTACTGTTTTTTGTTTTGTCGGAGGCGTTGGTCATCGCGCTGATTGGTGGTTTGATAGGACTCGGCCTCGCGGTGCTGGCCATTCCAGTTGTGGGGGCGGCGTTGAGAGGCCTGCTTCCGCCGCTTTTGTTATCCGTTAGTGTGCTGTCGCTCGGTCTGGCCTTTGCGGTTTTCGTCGGGGTTGCCAGCGGGCTGCTTCCGGGCATCGGAGCCATGCGCCTGCGCGTCGTGGATGCGTTGAGGAGAGTCTAACTTGGCTATTCCGGTCATTTACAATTTTCGCAGCGTGAAGGCTCGCTGGACTTCGGCGATCGTCGCGGTTCTGGGTATCGCGGGGACCGTCGGTGTGTTCGTGGCGATGCTTTCGCTAGCGCGAGGATTCAAAGCGACGCTGGTTTCTTCTGGTTCGGCGGATAACGCCATGGTTATGCGGGCGGGCGCAACCTCAGAGATGACGGGTGGCGTGGGCATCGATGCGGTCAAAATACTGCAGGACGCGCCAGGAATTGCGCGCTCTTCCGATGGACCGTTAGTGACCCCGGAGGTCGTGCTGGTCGCGCCTATTCCGTTGATCTCTACCGGCACGGATGCGAATGTTCAGATACGAGGCGTTTCGAAGAATGTTTTGCAGATTCGCAACAAAGTGAAGATCGTGGAAGGCCGGATGTTTCAGCCAGGACTTAATGAGGTGGTGGTAGGAAAAAATGCCACCAAGTCGTACACCGGCCTGACGCTTGGAAATACCATCAGTCTCGGCAATGTTCGATGGTTGATTGTGGGCATCTTCGATGCTGGAGGCAGTTCCTTTGATTCCGAAGTGTGGGCGGATGCGCATTTGTTGGGCCCGGCTTACAATCGGCCGGATACATTTTTTCAATCCGTTACAGTGCATCTCGTTTCTCCTGACTCGCTACAACAGTTCAAAGATGCAGTGACCTCCGATCCCCGGCTCAACGTGGATGTCACTCGTGAGATTGATTATTATTCGAAGCAATCGACTCGATTGACCACTTTGATTACCGTTCTGGGTGGATTGATCGCTGCGATTATGGCAATTGGCGCTGTTTTCGGGGCGTTGAACACCATGTACTCGGCGGTGGCGGAACGCGGGCGTGAAATCGCTACGATGCGGGCGCTTGGTTTCGGCGGGCCGTCGGTAGTGTTCTCGTTTGTGATTGAAGCACTGCTGATTGCATTTGTGGGCGGGTTGCTTGGGTGCCTTGTGGTATTACCGCTTAATGGACTGACAACCGGAGCGATGAATCTGCAAACTTTTTCGCACCTTGCGTTTGCGTTTAAGATCACGCCCGAATTGCTGGTGAAGGGAATTATTTTTGCGCTGGTGATGGGATTTGTGGGCGGACTGTTGCCAGCGGTGCGTGCGGCGACTCGGCCGGTTGCACAAGCATTGCGCGAACTATAGATTATCGAGCGGTCTGGAATCTTATCGCGCTCTGAATTTTGGGTGCGCGATCATTCTGTTGAAACCACTCAGTGACTCGCTTTTCCAGTTCGATGGGTGCAATACCGATTGCGCCGCAATGATCTGCTCCTGGAACCTCCCATAAGGCAACATTTCGATTTCCGGCTGCGATTTTCCTCGAATGCCGCACCGGAATATTGCTATCAATTTGCCCGTGAATCAGGAGAACTGGCACCTTTGTCGCTGCCACGGATTTTTCAGGCGATTCAAGATCGAAATCCAACCGGTAACGCCATTTCGCATAAACAAAGGCGCATTCCACGATGGGCCGGAAGATTATTCTGCCCACCCCCGGGCCGGCGTGAAAAAATTGTCCAACACGGTCATAAGCAATTTCGCGAAAACTAGAAAATGGAGATTCGGCAGCTACAGCACAAAATCGCGATTCGGAATGAAGCGATTGCAACAGTCCGGCTGCACCCATCGATTCAGCAAACCCGAATATGCATGTAGGATGTTCGTTCAGGTCAAGCCAGTCGAGCCAGCGGTGCAGGTCGTCTGACTCACGTATGCCGTAAGTGGCTATCTCCCCGCCACTGATGCCGTGGGCGCGAGTGTCTGGCATAAGCACGGCATATCCATGTCGAAGGAAAAATTGCGCGTAGGCCATCGTGCCTGCGCGGTTGTCACTTAGCCCGTGCGAAAGTACGACGGCATTTCCGAAGGCCGTTTGGGGCTTCAGATTCCACGCTCGCAGGATTACCCCGTCATTCGCAGGGACAGTGACATTGGTCAAATCAGCAGAATTCGCACTCGCCATTTCTTCCGCACGATTCTGATCGATTGCGAGTAGCAGGCGACGGGCCGGATGCAGCGCACCCTCAGCCAGAAAAATTCCGGCAACGACAGTCAGAACAAACGCCGCCGTAAGGACGCCGATGGAGACGGTTTTTGTAAAACGCATCTAACAGAAGATACGAAATATCCGGTAGATTAGTTCATGGTTTTATCGGTGAGGTGCTCGAAATGAAAGAATCGCGATGGCCTGCGCTTCCCCTGGCGGAATGGAAAGATACTTACGCCACGCTGCACATGTGGACGCAAATTGTGGGAAAGATTCGGCTGGCGCTGAGTCCGCCGATCAACCATTTCTGGGGAACGACGTTTTACGTGACGGCGCGCGGGTTGACGACTTCGCGGATGCCTTACGCGCGGGGGACGGTGGAAATTAATTTTGATTTCATCGCGCACACGTTAGAGATTCTAACGAGCCTGGGTGAGACGAGATCGTTTCGGCTCGTGCCGCGAACCGTGGCTGAATTTTATTTTGAGCTGATGTCCGCCTTGCAGTCCCTGGGCATCGACGCAAAGGTATGGACCATGCCGGTTGAAGTGCCGCGACCGGTGCGATTCAATCTCGATGAAGCGCATTCATCGTACGACAGCGAATATGCGTACCGCTTTTGGCAAGTGTTGGTCAGCGTGGACACGGTGCTTCGCGAGTTTCGGTCGAGATTTATCGGCAAGGCTAGTCCGGTTCATTTTTTCTGGGGCAGCTTTGACCTGGCAGCGACGCGATTCTCTGGCAGGCGCGCGCCAGAACGCCCCGACGCAGACTACATAACAAGAGAAGCCTACTCACATGAAGTGATCAGTCAGGGATTTTGGCCGGGCGATGGTGAAGTGATAAAAGACGCCGCATTTTATGCTTACGCTGCTCCCGAGCCGGCAGGTTTCAGGGACCAGCGCGTGATGCCTTCGAAGGCTTTTTATAGCGGCGAAAAAAACGAATTTTTCCTTATGTATGACGATGTACGGCAGTCGCATTCGCCGGAACAAGCTTTACTGGAATTTTGTCAAAGTACTTACGAGGCCGGTGCAAATCTCGGCCATTGGGATCGCGCGAATTTGGAACGGCCGGCGGCAAGTACCCACGCATGATTCGTAATTGAATGTTGATCCAGTGGGCGGACATTTCGATGACCTCCGAATCATTACAAGTTCTGTTGTTAGGGTGCGTCGCGGAACCGGGGTCTGGCGATACCGAGGATTGGGTAGTACGACGCGGAGAATAAGTTATTTTCAGCTTTGGAAGGTCAGAAATGTCGGGAGCTAAGAGATCTTTGGTGCAACTGGCGAGGGCGGCGTCGACTGTAACGCAACCTCAGCACTGCCAGGCGCGCCGGTGATTGTGGCGGTGGGCGCATACGATTTGCCGGAAGACGAAGAGGAAATGTCCGTGTCTATCATCGCAACCGCAGGAGTGGCGCGATAACGCACTATCAGCAGTGTCAGATCGTCCGCTTGGTGCGCGCCTTTAGAAAAATTTTCCACTGACTCCAGAATGGATTTCTGCAATTTATCCAGCGCACAATCGGATTGGCCGGTCAGAACTTCACGCAAGCGGGGCACCCCGTATAATTCCTCGCCGGGATCCATCGCTTCGGTGACGCCGTCGCTAAATAATATGAGCGTGTCACCGGGCTCGAGCTTCACGCGCGCGGTTACGTATTCTGCATCTTGCACCAAGCCGACCGGATAAGACCCTTCTGTAAATGGCTCCTCGGCAACTCCGTGGCGAATTAAAAAGGGGGATGGATGGCCCGCATTGATGTACTCCATTTCGCCGTCTTGATCGAGGATGCCAAAAAACATGGTGGCGTAGCGGCCAACTTCAGAATGGCTGCAGAGAAAGCGATTTACGTGATTGAACACGCGCGCGGGATCGGTGCCTAAGGTCATTCCGGAAAGCGCGCCCTGCAACATGGTGGTCAACAGCGCAGCGCCCAATCCTTTTCCCGAAACGTCAGCGATTAGAAACGCGGTGCGCTTATCGCTAAGCGGAAATACATCGAAGTAATCGCCTCCTACGGATAGGCACGGGAAATTAATGCCGGAGACGGCGAGATGCGGAAACTCGCGGAAATCGCGAGGGAGCAGCGCTTGCTGAATATCGCGGGCGATATTGATTTCCTGTTCCATGCGCTGGCGCTCGCGTTCACGTTCCACTAAGCGCGCGTTATCGAGAATGCTGGCAGCGTCGGCGGCGAGCGCATCAAGGATTTGGCGGTCGAGTTTTGAAAAGGCGGCGGGGCGGCGTGAATCCATGTACAAAACGCCGAGGAAGTCACCGCGCTTGACGTTGACCATCGATTCCTGGGTGTTGGCCCGCAAATTGGCATACAACGGAATTACAACCACGGCGCGCAAGCGTTGGGCGACGATGCTGTGGGCTGCTGCCAAATCCATGTCGGTCTGCGCCAAATCCTCGGTGATGACCGGAGAATGTTGTTTCAAGGCCAGTTGAATGGCGGTCTGGCTGGGGGTAAGACTTTCGGGAGGCAGGCGCAGGCCGCCGCTCCTCCGCGCCAGGCGCACTTTTAAATTTGCAGGGTCGTCGCCTTCGAGCAACAAACCTCGGTCAGCGTCGGTGACCGACACGGCATGATCCAGCATCGTGCCT
>JAUTXJ010000252.1 GCA_030838075.1 Acidobacteriaceae bacterium | reverse complement strand
CAAAATTCTTTTTCGGAGTATGCAAGGGGCCATACTGCGAATCCAGTTCGTAGCGCAGCCCATAATTCAGCGTAAGATTTGGCCGAACCTGCCAACTGTCCTGAGCAAAGAAAGCTGTGAATGGCCGAACTTGTACGTACTTGGGATTACCAAAGCCCTGCTCGTAGAATCCTGGTGCGCCCAGGCTGAAGGATTGCAGCGGCGAGATCGCCACCGTGCTCGGCACTGGACCTGCTGCAGTATTCCCGGAAAGGCCGCAAGCAATGGGCACCTGCAAACAAGGGCTCAAGAGAATGCCTGGTAGCTCCAAAAATTCAAATCGTCCCGCAAAAAACGTCTGCGACGTTGTATCGTTCCCGCGCACCAGTTCGCTGCCACCGAACTTTAAAGTATGGTGCCCGCGAACCAGACTGAAGTTATCGGCGGCTTCATAGCGTCCCGCGCGCGTGTGGCTCGGCAGAAAAATGTTCCGCCCAAAAAATCCGAAACCTTGTATATCCAGCCCCGGCCCGCCGGGATCATTGCTGTCGACGTTAAATTGATACATGTTCCACTGCAGGCGAGCTTCGTTCTGCGCGGTGGGACTAAAGGTGTGAAACCACGACCCCTGGAGTGTACTGTCCCAAGCTAATTCCGATGTGCCCCGGGAAAAAGCGGTCAACGCTTGTACGTCAGGATCTTTTTCCGTTAAGTGATCAAAACTGTAGCGCAGAAATCCTTGATCGCGGTCGCTGAAACGGTGATCGAGCCGCGCCGAGAATTGGTGTTCGTGAATCGGAAAAGGAAACAGGCCGCCATTGGTTTCCGCTTGATTGATGATGAACGGGTTTAACGCTTGGGTGGCTCCGTTGGTTTGGCAACGGGACGCCGCCGTGGTGATCGTCAAGCAATTGGAAAGCACAAATGCACAGGTTGGCGCCGGCAAAAATGTCGGTATACCAAAGATAGGATTCGTGGGGTTCGAAAGACAAGGCACCATGGTGGTGGCCGGTTCGGCTGCCAAGCCCGCAAAGATAGGCAGCTGCTGAGCGGTCGGATTAAACACGTTACTGTTGGTCAGCAGCGGGACGGAATCTTGGGCATCAGACCGCAACCCTTCATAGCCCACAAACAGAAAGGTTTTGTCTTTCTTAATCGGCATGCCAATGTTGCCGCCGAACTGCTGGCGGTTCAGCGTGTTTTTCAGCGGGGTAGCGACTGCATCTGCGGAAAATGTCTCGCCGGGCAGCAAGGCCGGTTGCAAGGCGAAATGATCGCGAGAGTCCAGGGCATCATTGCGAAACAGCCCATAGAGGCTGCCATGCAATTCGTTGGTGCCGGATTTGGAGACAATGTTAATCGTTGCGCCGCTTGCGCCGCCCAGTTCCGCCGTGTAATTGCTCCGATTTACCTGAAACTCCTGGACTGCATCCTGGTTCAGATTGAGCCGGACGCCGCCAGCATCATCGTTGAATTCACCCCCATCGACAGTGACACTGTTCCCCCTGCCGTTGCTCCCGTAGAATGACAATCCACTTTGCGGGGTTTGCTTAACGCGAAAGTCTGCATTGTCGGCAATCGTATTGGCATTGCTCACGCCGGGCAGCAATAGCGTGAAGGTCAGGTAATCCCGGCGGTTGATGGGCAGGTCATTAATATAGGTCTGGGATAGGGTCTCGGCCTGACTGCCTCGTGTGGTCTCCACCACGGCCTGCTCGGCAGAGACTTCGACTTGCGCGCTCGTCCCCTCCAGAGCCAATCGGAAATCCATGGTCGCGGTCTGACCCACCTCCAGTTCGAGTCCCTTCCGTACCTGGGTCTGCATTCCGGCATGACGCACGGTCACTTCGTAGGTCGACGGCGGCAGGTTGGGAAATTCGTATTGGCCGTTGCCATCCGCTGTCGCGGTGTAGTGCGTCCCTTTTGCAGTATCAACTGCCTCAACGCTCGCATTCGGAATTACACCACCGGTGGGATCAAAAACCGTTCCTCTTATCTGACCGGAGGCCCCAACGCCTTGGGCCTTTGCGCCGGGAGTGAGGAAAAGGAAAAACAGCAGGGAAGCTAGAAGGATCGCTTTCATAGTTCCTCTCGGATTCGCCGGAGTACCGCTAAAAACCATCTCGGATTGTCCAGTTATTCCCAACCAAGTGTTAACAAACCAGCGGGCACCGTGGCAGAATTCGAGCAGCGAATGGCCGCCGACCGGGAGGAAAGCCACAGTCTCTCGACAATTCTTCCCATCACCGCCCCTGCCCCGACGAATGCGAAATTATGATAGGGGATATCACAATATAGCGACTAACGTCAATATGAAACCCTGATGCGTCGCATCATTCTTCTTGATACGTCGTCGCTGAGCGGCAATTCGCCAGGGAAGCGGTATGTAGCTTCAGGCACCTAGCATGTGAAATAAACAGCTTCAGTGAGCGCTTTAGGGAGAGTGTGGGACCAGCACGATTCGCCCTGGGATGGATCCCCTGCGCAGCTCTTCGAAGACCTCATTGACTTCCGCCAACGGTCGAGTTTTCACTTGGCAACGCACTTTGCCCGCGGCAGCCATGACTAACATTTCCCTCATATCTTGTCGCGTGCCAACTGAAGAGGCCTGAATGTGAACCTCCAATGCCGCCATCATAATCGGGGCGAAGCAAAGAGGCTCTGCAGGTAGCCCTACGACAAGAAGCGTCCCGCCCGGCCTGACGCAGGGAAAGGCCATGTCATAAGCCGCTTTTGCCGCGGAAGTAACCAGCGCGACGTGGACACCTCCGACAGCTCGCAATTCTTTGACGACTTTTTCGGTCGCGGCGTTCAAGGTGCTATCCGCTCCCAGACTTCGCGCATACGCCAGCTTATCCTCAGAAACATCAATGGCGGTCACCACTGCTCCTAAACCGTGACCAATTTGCACCGCCAAATGGCCGAGCCCACCAATTCCAAAAATTGCCAAGCGCTGTCCGGCCTCGATCTTGGCCCGCCGCAAGGCTCGGTACACCGTGACCCCGGCGCAAAAGAGTGGCGCAGCCTCAACGCAGGAAAGCCCGTCCGGAATCTTCAACGCGTGACTCGCGGGCGCCTTTATGAATTCGGCGTAACCGCCGTCCACAGTCACCCCGGTAATCTTTTGTTTGACGCAAAGGTTTTCGCTACCTTCACGACAGAATCCGCACTCCCCGCATGTCCAGTGAATCCACGCTACGCCCACTCTGTCGCCCAACGCCAAATCTGTAACCGCAGATCCCTGTTCCACCACGCGGCCCGCGATTTCGTGTCCAAGGATCAACGGTCTTTTCGTGATTGGTACGATCTGCGGCCAGTCGCCATCCGCCACGTGCAGATCCGAGTGGCATACGCCACAGGCCTCCACTTCGATCAACACTTCGTGAGGTTCGAGCTTGGGCTTTTCGACTTCTTCAAT
>JAUTXJ010000246.1 GCA_030838075.1 Acidobacteriaceae bacterium | reverse complement strand
CTTGAAGAGATTCTCCGCCGCAAGCAGGAACGCCGCGATTTTCACATCCGCGTGTGGAGCGCAGGTTGCAGCGCTGGCCAGGAACCATACTCCGTGGCCATCCTGATCGCCGATGCCCTGGCTTATTACTATCTGCGAAATCCGTTGCCTTTCGAAATGCCCACTCCCAAGCCCCTGATTCCTCCTCCCTGGAAATTGGAAATTGTGGCTTCGGACATCAGCTATGCAAGTTTGCGCACCGGTCAGGAAGGTAAATACACCGAGCCCCAAATGGAGCCCGTCGATTACACCTGCCGCCTGCGCTATTTTGAAAAACTGGGAGACAAGTACGCCGTCAAGCAACAGCTGAAAGACCTCGTGCAGTTCGATTTTCACAATTTGAAGACCGAATTTCTTCCACGCCGCAATGATATTATTTTGTGCCGCAACGTGATGATTTATTTCGATGAAGCAGAACAGAAGCGCCTCATCGACAAGTTCTGGCATTGCTTGAATCCCAGCGGCTATCTGTTTGTAGGACACGCCGAGAGCCTGTTTGGCCTGACTCAAAAATTCAAAATGATACATGAAAATAACGGCACCGCGTATCAGCGCCTGGAGGTTCGCACATGAGCCGGCCGCCTGAAGATCGCGGCGCTGAACTGCGCGCGCTTTTTTTCGAGAGCGCCTATGAATTGCTGCAAGCCCTCAATGAGGGCGGGTTGCAACTGGAAACTCACCCCGGCGACGAAGAAGTTCTTCGCGGCGTCCGCCGCGCGGTCCACACCTTGAAAGGTGATGCCGCCGCCTGTGGTTTTGCCCAATTGAGTGAGCTGGCTCACCAATTGGAAGAAGTACTGACACCCGAGGTGGTGCAATCGCGGGGAGCCGGGATTGCAGAGATTGTGCTGTCCGCAGCCGATATCTTTGGCACCATGCTGTTCGCTTATGAGCGTAATTCCGAGCCGCGGTCCGGAATCCACCTGCAAAAGATGATTCGAGACTTACTGGAGGGCCCGTCCTCGAAGAAAGACCTGACCGCGCACGAAGCTCATGGCTCCCAAATCGCCGCGACATTCGCCTGGACAGAATATGAGCAGTTGATGATCTCCGAGGCTGTGCACCGCGGCGAATCGGTTTATAACCTGGCGTTGCGCGTCGATCCTAACAGCTTGATGCGGGCCGCTGCGTTTCAATTGATTCGCAATGTACTTCATGGAAGCGGTACGGTAATCGCCCTGCGGCCGGAAGACAACATCGCCGCCGCCACCGTGGAAGTTGTTGAAGCGGCCTTGGCTACGAAATTTACAGCGGAAGCACTGGCGCAACGCTGCCGCATTCCTGCGATCGTGTCGGACGTGCGCATCGAGCGCGCGGGAATCTCCGAGCATGAATTATTGGACGATCTCCTCGAAGTGCAGGCCAATCTCGCTCATGCGGAGCATCCCGACGACCCAGCGCCCGCCGCGGGAAGTGCGATCGGCGCTGCCGTAACAGCCATAACCGAAACGTCTCTGCGAGTCGACGCTGCAAGAATTGACGCTGTAATGAATCTGGTCGGTGAACTAATCATCGGAAGATCGATGCTCAATCGCACGCTGGCCGAATTCGACAAGAGCCACGCTCGCGATCCAGTCAGAACGAAACTGGCCGACGCCATGGCCTTTCAAACGCGAGTCCTCGATGAATTGCACAAATGCGTATTGAAGATTCGCATGGTGCCGGTCGAGCAACTGTTCCGGCGATTCCCGCGCGTCGTCCGAGACGTCGCGAAACAGTGCGGCAAAGACGTGGCGCTGCAAGTTACTGGGCAAAACACTGACCTTGATAAAGGCATTCTCGATTCGCTCGCCGAGCCATTAATGCATCTGGTTCGCAATGCTGTCGATCATGGCATTGATCCTGTCGATGAACGGGTGGCCGCCGGCAAACCTGCGCGTGGAACGGTTTTTCTGAACGCCTTTCACCAAGGTGCGCAAGTGGTCATCGAAGTACGCGACGATGGCCGCGGTATGGATACCAACAACCTGCGGGCGCAAGCTGTGGAAAAAGCAATTCTCAAGCAGGAAGAAGCGACGCGTCTTAGCGAGCAGGAAGTTTTGAATTTGATTTTTGAGCCCGGCTTCAGCACTGCAACAGCCGTTACCGAAGTGTCCGGCCGCGGCGTCGGTATGGATGTCGTTCGCTCGGCTATGGGCAAGCTCAAGGGCACCGTGCACGTGAGCACCCAGCTGGGCAAAGGCACCACCATTCAACTGCGCGCGCCGTTGACGCTCGCCAGCATTCAGACCTTGTTGTTTCGCGTTGGCGGCCGCCTGTTTGCTGTTCCATTGTCCTCCGTGGTGGAAATCACGCGCATTCGCGAAGACGAGATTCACATGGTCGATCAACGCGAAATTTTGCGTCTGAGGGATCAGCTTCTCACCCTGGTGCGCTTAAACCGCCTGGATCACATACACGCTGTGGCGGCCCCGCCGGCTGCGCCAACAAAAAAAACTCGTTTCGTAATTGTGATTGGCGCAGCGGAAAAGCGTTTTGGTCTGCTCGTCGATTCTTTGGTGGGCGAAGAAGAATTAGTAATTAAAGCTCTGCCTAGCGACATTGTGTCCAGCGATCTCGTAAGCGGTGCCTCCATTCTCGGCGATGGAACAGTCGTGCTGATTCTGAACGTGCCCGCGGTGGTATCTCGATTCTCAAAGGCCCTTCCCATGGAAGCAATCGCATGAGCGACCGAATCAAAGTTCTAGTCGTTGACGACTCCGCGTTGATGCGCAAGCTCATCCCGGCAATCTTGGCGCGCGACGCCGCTATCGAGGTAGTGGGCACTGCCATGGATGGGGCCTTTGCCCTGAAAAAAATTCAGGAACTGCACCCCGACGTCGTTACCCTCGACCTGGAAATGCCGCGCATGGATGGTATGGAAACGCTGCGGCTGATCATGAAGAGCGCGCCCGTCCCAGTAATTTTATTCAGCACTCATTCCAAAGAGGGCGCCTACTCAACATTTAAGGCCCTGGCATTGGGTGCAGTCGACTTCGTCGCCAAGCCAGCGGACGCCGCGGTCGGCCATTTGGACGCCATCGCCGATCAGCTTATTGAAAAAATAAAAGTCGCCAAGCGCGCTTCCGGCCATCGCCTACCGCTCGCGGTCGTCTCGGAATCGCCAGTAGGTTTGAAGAAGAAGCCCGGCCTCGCTGTGCCACCCAAACGCATAATCGCCATCGGTATTTCTACCGGCGGCCCAAACGCGTTGCAGTTCATGCTTTCGCAGCTTCCCGCGGATTTTCCATCTTCGATTTTAATCGTGCAGCACATGCCCGAAGGCTTTACTGAAATGTTTGCGAAGCGCTTGGACGAATGCTCTGCGCTGGACGTTCACGAAGCTCGCTCCGGCGATCTTCTTTTGGCGGGTCGCGTACTTTTGTGCCCCGGAAATCGCCACATGATGGTCCGCCGCATGCCTCGCGGGGACATGGTGGTTTTAAACGATTCAGCCCCGGTAAACGGCCATCGCCCTTCCGTCGATGTGCTGTTTCATTCCGTGGCCCAGGAATTTGGCCTTACCGGCGTCGGAGTCTTGATGACCGGGATGGGTGAAGATGGCGCCGCAGGGTTGGGCGCCATTAAGTCTGCTGGCGGAATGACTATCGCGCAGAGCGAAGAGAGTTGCGTAGTGAGCGGAATGCCCCGCGCCGCCATTGCCAAGGGCTACGCCAACAGAATTGTACCGCTCGACGGATTAGCCACGTATTTGTCGAGCCAGTACGGCCCGGAAAAAACGAATTCTGAAAAAAAGGAAAAAGACAAGTTGGAAAAAGCCGAGACCACTTCCGTTTCTCATCGAAACTGATCCGGTCCCGGCCCAAGGAGACTCTTATGCCACAATTCGCTGCCCTTCAACGCAAAGATAACAAATCAGTCCGCTACCTGGTGGTAGACGACTCCGTATTCGCGCGCAAGAACCTCATCAAAATGATCCAGACTTTCGGCGGGGAAGTGGCCGGCGAGGCTGGCGATGGTCTCACCGCCATCGCGGAGTTTAACCGCACTAAGCCCGACATCGTCTTGATGGACATCACCATGCCGCAGATGGAAGGCATTGAAGCCGTGGAGCGCATCGTCCGCCAACACAGCGACGCGCGCATCGTCATGGTTTCCTCGGTGGGCTATCAGGAAAATATTCTCGCCGCTTTGCAAAAAGGCGCCAAACACTTCGTGCAGAAACCCGTAAAGGCAGAAGTGCTTTACGAAATTTTGCGATACGTATTGAGCGATGACCCCGCTGCCGCCGGCGCGCCTACAGTGTTGGCAGGAGAACACGCATGAGAATGGAATTGATCCAACCCTTCATTAATGCGGCCGATGCCGTATTTTCAGATTTGCTTCATTCGTCCGCGAAAATAATCGACCTCACCATGGACGAAGACACCTATCGTCGTAAGGGTGTGGCCGCGCTGATCGCCATCAAAGGCGACATCGAAGGCCGCGTCATCCTCGATCTCTCGCCGGAAGTCGCGGTAAAAGTTGCCAGCCATCTCGCAGGCTCTGAGCTCACCGCGAGCGAGCAACTAGTGCGCGAAACCGTTTGCGAGCTCGCCAATATGGTCATTGGAAATTCGGTGACCCTGCTGAATGACCAGGGCTTTCGCTTCAAGGTTTTTCCTCCGGAAATTCACGCGGACGAAACCGGCCTGTCGAGCACCGTGGATACCGAAGCCATGGTTCTGGGGCTGGAAACACCCTGCGGGGAGATTTACCTGAACATTGCGATGCACTACCTGCGTCGGCGCCGTAGCGAACGCGGATCCCTGGCCGTCCTTGATTAATTTATTTCCCGCGGGCGCGCTAAATCCTGATTGGCATTCATCTTAATCACCTAACCCACCAAAACGTTGAAGCTCAAGCACCTGACCCGGACAACGTTTTTACATATGCGGCCCCGTGCTTGAAGAGTCCCGCCCCTGGCAGTGCTACCGAAAATACGATTCGAACCGGGACAAAAATGGCCCCGCTCCCGGGAGTAAACGGTACCGCGACCTCTATTCGCGTGCCTTCCGCGTATTGATTACGGCTGCGGAAACTCAGTCCGCCCTTGGATAGGTCCTCACACACCGCAATTTCTTCCTCAAAGCCTCGTCGCCGGATACATGCCAGCACTCGCGTCTTAACCCGTGCGCGCTTTCGCCGCGGAACAACGTGTTGTTCGATTTTTGCAACGTACCCTTCGACCGTCGGCGTCACCACCTCTGATTGCGCTTCAATCCAGATGGAGGGGGCTCTGCACTGGCTGCAAACACGCGCAACACACTTCCGCATTTCAAAGGATTTAAGTTCTAACGGATTTAAATACACCACTTCCCGCCGCTCGCAAAAACTGCACTCCATCAACAGCCGCGCAACCGCATCATCAGCTTTACTCAGGGCTGGAAATTCAATATCCCAGAAGTCCGCGCGCGGCTCCAAAATTTGAAACGCGTAAAGAAATCCTTCGGGATCCTGGTCAATTTCAGCCACCACCCGGGCCCGTGCGGATTTCCACACCTCCCCATCCTGTTGGCGGCGCAGCGTCAGTTCCTGGCCCGCTGGCAGCCTCTCTACGAGTCTCAATACGCCGCCGTTCTTGCTCACCAGCATGGTCATTGCGGTGCGCTTGAACGTGGTTCCGTTGGTACCGAACCACGATGCCTCCACCGGCATTCGGAAATTTACACGATCACTTTGCCGCAGCCCATGCGCCCGCATTTATAGTTTTCGCCTGAAACAGAGAGTTACCACTGCAGGATAGCATCCGGTTTCGCGCTCATATTGGCAGGGTCTTGGATGCTTTGTCGTAGCGGCTAATAACGACAATTCGCGGTACCAACTGCCGTCACGTCCAGCTATTAGCTTTTTCGCAAATGTGAGATTTGAAAATGCGCCACATCCTGTGGTTCCAAGAGACAATTTGTCTAGCGAGGGAGCCTCCCAACGGCTTTTTTAGCCGCTCAGACCTCATCCGACTGTGAGTAATGTAATCTTCATGCAAGACCCATCATCAACCGGACCGTGGCGCTCCATCGCAGTGCGCGACCGGCGATATTCCATTCGTTATCCTTTTGCTGCCGACGCCCTATTGCTCGATCTCGAAACCGGCACGACCGCCAGTGGCGTAACCTCCGATCTTTCCATTGCCGGCGCATTTATCTGCTCCAGTAAGACTTTCAAAGTGGGTTGCCGCGTTCGCGCAACTCTGACCCGCAAAGATCAAGTGGTCGAAGCTCTGGCGGTAGTTCGTGTGCTGAAGCCGCGGGTTGGCATGGGCGTCGAATTCCTGGACGTGGAAGGGCCCTTCGATCAAATACTGTTTCGTTGGGTCGAGCAGCTCCGCCGCAAGTAACTACGCCAAGAAGCAAATCACATCACTCGAAATATTCCGTACCCGCCCACCACGTCTCACGTGTCCCTAGGATGCAGCCCTAAGGCCAATCACCGTAGTCAATTCCTTGTCCCAAGCCCACGAATTTCCAATCGGCGTAACTACGGCCGCGTATCGAACGGGTGCTTACTCTTTTCATAAAATTCGTTTTGCAGCCGTAGGCTTTGGTCGTCATCTCGCGCAGCACGAATCGCCGTCGCAATCGCATTAATCCACGCATTCATTTCAAATTCCCCAAGTTCCTTGGTAGCCAGCGCGCCGTCGCCAGAGTAGTGGTTTGGAAAACGCGCATACCACCAAATCCCGGTATAAACATCGCTGGGAAGGTTGACCCGCTTCTGATCGGCACCCGATTCACCGGCGGCCCGATCCACATGCACCAACTCCGGATGAGAAATCATCATCGTGGACGTTTCCGATTGTCCCGCGTGCATGTCCAGAGCATCTTTCTTTTGCGGACCGCCCTTGGGCTCGTCATGTCCCCATTGCACGTACACCACATAATCATGCGGCTTTTCCAGTTGGGACTGCGCAAAGAACGGCAGCAAGCTTTCATTTCCGCCATGTCCGTTCACGATCACAATTTTCTTGCAGCCATTGCGAGCCATCTCATCGGTAGTTTCCTGCAGCAGTTTCGACTGCAACTCTCTGGTGTAGGCCACCGTTCCAGGCTCATGCTTCGCTTCAAAAATTTGTCCGAAGTAATATTCAGGGAACACCACCGCGTATTCCTTTTCCGTTGCGTGTAATGATGCGTAACGTACATTCAACAGGTCCGTGCCTAGCGGAAGGTGCGGCCCATGTTTTTCCAGGATGCCAAACGGCAGAAGACACGTGCCCTTGGATTGCTCGATGGCTTGCCTGAATTCCGCCGCACTCAACTCTTCCCACTTTGCGGAGAGCTTCGTTTGCGCACCATTAGGCGATCCGAGCAGCAAAATCGCAAGCATTCCAAGCAACACATGTTTCATAGTTCCTCCGGTAGACGCTTTCTAAAGTCAGTGCGTGCAAGGTGCCCACGGCTCGATCAAATCGATTTTCAGGGCGTGGTGAACATCTGCCTTGCCATTTCTTCCGCTGACGCAGTCTCCGGATGTTCAGCCTTCCAGCGCATCGCGGCAGTAATTCGCGTCCGCCCACTGGGATGATCGAAGAAAATGAACTCCTCGATCGGTCCCGGGTCCATTTTGCGGTATTCACCCAACAGCAGGTCTACGTTAGCCTCCGCATCGGGTTGCCGTGCGGCGTTGAGTCCGAACATGTCCGCCTCGAATTCCATGCTGCGCGTGATGGTGTTGTTGATCGGCGTTGTAATAAAAAAATAAATGGACAGCACGATCACCGCCAGCGGCACGACCGCGATATCGCCGGTACCCCGGACGCCCCAAGCCTCTCCCCTTCGCGACAGCGCAAAACTTATCCCCCAGCTCAGGAACGCAAAGCCAATCACCACCACCACGCCATTCATCACCAGCTCTTTATATATGTGGTTCATAACGTAATGGCCCATCTCGTGTCCCATAGTGGTTTCAATCTCCGGCAGCGTGCAACGCTTCAGGAGGTTGTCATTAAGCGAAATACGCAACGTGTTGGCGAATCCGCTCACGTTGGCGCTTACGCGATTGGATTGCCGTGAAGCATCGAATTCGTACACATCCGTCGCCGGAATTCCATTAGCACGTGCCATGCTGAGGATTGGATCCTTAATCGTTGGGTCTTGCAGCTTGGTGTATTTGTTGAAAAGCGGTGCGATGTAAACAGGGGCGATGAGGGCCAAGAAAGCGATAAACACGACGCTCGCGACCGCTCCCCATACCCACCAGTTCTTTCCCAGCCGCCGCACCAACCCGAATAACAGCACAACGAAAATCGCGCCCAAAACTATCCCGACAGCCAGCGTCACCGCCTGATCGCGCATCCATTCACCAAAAGTTTGGTTCGACAGCCCATACTTGTGTTCACGAATATAGCCTTCGTAAATGGTAAGCGGGAAGGTCACCACGGACACTACAACGAAGAATAGAAACCAGTAAATCGCGGTTTGCAGTGGCCGGAATCGCGTGATGCGCTCGGCGACGTCCCTCATGCGCGTCGACAACCGAAAATGAAGTAGTAACCACATCACCACGACAGTCGAGAGAAAATCCCACAACTGCAGCCAATACCCGCCTTCAAAATAAGCATTCGAACGCGCGCGCTCCGCAGCCGGCATCTTCGCCAGATAAGTTTCAACCGCTGCATTGATATGGAACGCCGGCCCAGTCTGACCGGTAATCGTCGCGTTAGATGTTTTGACGTTATCAGAGCCCTGCGCTTGCGCCGTGTTAGTTGCAGCCATCACTGTAGCGACCGCGACAAATATCCACAGAAAAAATCCAGCAACACGAACCATCTGTCCTCACTTTGCTAAGCGTTTGTTGACGCGAGAAGTATAACCGCTAATTCCCACGAGTAATGGACTTGAGGTGTTTTAAACTTGCGGCTTTACAGCTACGTATTGGCCCGTGCGCATGGCATGTGTCTTTTAGAGGTCGAGTTGTTGAAACTGACATGTAGTACTGCGGGCGCGCCAACTTTCGTACAGGAAAATTTTCCCGGCAACCTGTACTTCGGGCCGTTCACAGCCGTCTCGCCCCACTTTAAACTCCTCTCATAATTGGGGGGAGCCACCAATATTCCGTTATCGCAGCACAAAAAATCACCATCGGCTTTCTCTGGAAGGCCTCAAGGGGGCAATTTGCGGCAGTCTAATCTAATCCACTACTTCGGTCATCTAACACTTCGATCTATTACTGTTCTGTCATTCCTATTCCTTGCGCACGGTTCTTCGAATTTCGCGCAATCTCCAGCTTCTCCTGCCAGTGGTCCCATCGCAAAGCCGGCGCAGGGCTTCACTCCGGGCTTTAACGCCGGAATGAAATTCGAAGGCAGCACCAGCAGCGACGGCAGCATCTTCGATTTGAGCACCGGCGCCGGCTACAACTTTTCCCATCATTTCGGCGTGGACCTGGGAATTCCTTACTACCTTGTAGGCACTCCTTCTGCCGTGAAGAAAAACAATTCTCAAGCAGTCTCCGGCGATGGCCTCGGGAGCTTAGGCGCGGACTTGAAGTGGAACTTCGCTGGCGAACTCCTCAACTACGATCCCACCCTCCACCTCACTGCGCCAACCGGCGAAACCAAGAAGGGTTTCAGCACCGGTCACGCCACCTGGAATTGGGCCAACCATCTCGAACACGCTTTCGGCGTTTTCACTCCGTTCGTTGACTTGGGAGTCGGTAACACCGTTAGCGATACCAAGTACTTTCACCGCCCGTTCGTCACCTTTGGTTACAACCTTCAATCCGAAGCTGGCGCGGAAGTTGACGCCGGACCGCTCAGCCTGACGGCTTCCGCGTACGATGTGGCTCCCTGGGGCACCCAGACCGTAATCAGTAGGGTCTTCCGCTGTTCCGCTGCAACCAATTGCTCCGCGAACGGGAAATCCATCAATCGCAAAGGCTACCTGGACGCCAGCGTGCAAACTGGAGGCGCCGCGCTTGTTCGTGACAACGGCTTCAACTTCGGCGCGGAAATGAAACCCATCCGTTATGTGGATCTCGAAGCGGGCTTCAGCCGCAGCGTCCCCCTGCAACTGAACAGTTTCTCATTCGCCGTCAGCTTGGACATGCGCGCGCTGGCCCGACACCGCGCCGGTTCTTAAATTGGCAACACAATATACCCACCAGTACATTCGCTAGAGTAACCAACCGACGCTGAAGAGCAGCGGCGCAGAACACTCTGCTTCGCTGTTGCAAACTGCTCGTTTATGCGCCATTTCTCCCGCTGGCGTCCAGTGATATCCATGGGTCTATAATAATGTAGTTAACAATGTAGTAATATACTTCTATAAAGCCATAATTCCCTAACTAAAATAGGGAAAACTTCAAGACTAAGGAGCCAAGAATATGAGCACTGGGACAAAAGCGTCCTTGACCGCCACCACCGAAATATTAATTCCCGCGATGATCTCCGAGCGGGTCTCCGCAACTGCTCGTCCGGGCTCGAAGATGGGCCTGGTCATAAACAACGCAGATAACGAATTGATCGCGTTTCTAAACACCGAGCAGGTGTACGACCGTAAAACCGAAGGCGACCCTGCCTTCAATGACTCGGTCGATCTCTCCAGCCGGCTAAAGCACGGGCATAACTCCCTGGTCATTCTGGGTGTTAATTGGGGCGGCCCTGCCCACTATGTAGGCCAACTCACCCTGGACGGCAAAGTATTGCTGTCAATGACTTTCGGTCTGCCAAGTACGCCAAACGGCGTAGTGGCTTCATGGGTCGCCGAAATAACCGTATCCTGACCGCCGAATTTCAACGCCGGCTTACAACTTCGGGTCGCCGGTCGAGGTGAGCTATATCCGGATGGCATCACTTTGCAAGGGCAACGCAAAGCGATGCCACCGGTCTCAAATGGCCACTTGCGCTCTGCGTGCCAGCTACAACTACCAGGATGTCTTCGACGGCCTGTCCCATCGTTTCCGGCGCGCCTTCCGCGACGTCAGCATTCAGCAGTATCGAAAGTCTTACGTAGCCTCTTCATTATTTGAAGCCACACTCTGCGCCGTTACCCGCGCGACTATGCTGGCACCGTGTGCAACAAAGCGCGTCAACCTTGACCACGTCGAACGGCTGGGATAGGGTTGAAGTAGTGTGTTCCCGAGTTACTTCGCTCGTAACCCTAGCCCGGAGGAACCATCGGCCACTCGTTGCCTGTTACTGGAAAACCTGCCAATTGGATGAGACGTACCGTACACATATCCGGACAAATTGAACCGTTTTTTGGAACGCTGGACGACAACGTGCGTTTGCTCGAGGAAGTCCTGCACGTGCGCACCCACCTCCATGACACCCGCTTGACCATTGAAGGCGACCAGGACAACGTCGATCAAGCCGTCAAAATCGTCGAAGAGTACAACCACCTCACCCGCCATGGCCGCACCTTAAGCAGCGCCGAAGTGAAGTCTCTGATGCGCGTAGCCACCGAGGTCCCCCACGAATCCCCGCGCGCCATGTTCGAACCGGCGCGGGCTCGCTCGTTTGGAAAAAAGCAAGTCACGCCAAAAAACGCCAGCCAGCGCCGCTACATGGAAGAAATTGAAAAGCACGACATGATGTTTGGCATCGGTCCGGGTGGCACCGGCAAAACCTACATCGCCGTAGCAATGGCCGTGAGCGCCTTGCTGACCAAGCAAGTCAATCGCATCATTCTCGCGCGCCCCGCGGTCGAAGCCGGCGAACGGCTCGGATTCTTGCCCGGCACCCTGCAACAAAAGATAGACCCCTATATGCGCCCGTTGTACGACGCGTTGTACGACATGCTCGACGCTGACAAACTCGAAAGATTCCTGGAAAAGGGCATTATCGAAGTTGCCCCGTTGGCATTTATGCGTGGGCGCACCTTGAATGATTCTTTCGTCATTCTCGACGAGGCCCAGAACACCACCAGCGAGCAGATGAAGATGTTCTTGACCCGCCTCGGCTTTAATTCCAAGGCCGTCATCACTGGTGACATCACCCAAATCGACCTGCCCACTGGGAAAAAGTCTGGCCTGGTCGAGGCTCTCGAAGTCTGCGGCAAAATCGACGGCATTGGCACGATTCAATTCGGCGAGAAAGACGTCGTGCGCCACAATCTTGTGCAGCAAATCATCCGTGCTTACGAAGAGTGGGACGTCGCCCATCCCACCTATTCCAACAGAAATTCCGGTTCCAACGCCGCAAACGGCCGCGGTGAACGGCGCGCCCAGGAAGTCGCCAAAGACTTGGTCCCCGAGCAACTTCGTGAAATTGGCCAGGTCTCCGACAAACCTACTGGCCAAGACGTCAAGTAAGGATGATTTTGAATCGTCAGCGCTCGGTACGTTTATCCACACGAGCTTTGGAGTCATTTTTGCTTCGTGTGCGTCGCGAATTGGATCTTAAGCAGTCCCAGGTCACGGTCTGCCTGGTAAGCGATGCGGAAATCGCGGGCATGAATGAATCCTTCAGAAAGAAGCGCGGCCCCACCGATGTCTTGTCTTTTCCAGCCGTAAAGTTGCGACAGGCCAAGCGCTCCAAGCGACGTCCCGTTTCCTCGGTCCCCGATTCCGGTAACACCGAAGCATCTCTGGGTGACATCGCTATCGCCCCCGCCGTCGCCAAACGGAACGCCAAAAATTATGGCCGCAGCCTTCTGGCTGAACTAAAAATCCTGATCCTGCATGGCGTTTTGCATCTTCTCGGCTTTGACCACGAATCCGATCGCGGCGAAATGGACCGCACCGAAAAGAAACTGCGCAGACGGTTAGGCCTGGCGTGACCTTCAGTTGGCTGTATATTTTGGGCATCGCGCTTTTAGCCTTTGGCCTGCCCATTTTTTCCTACCTTACTTTGATTTACCGCGAACTCGGTCGCATGACCACCGGGCGCATCCACGAGCACCTCGAAATTTTTGAAGTCGAAATCGAGCCCAAGCTGCACATCAATCGCCGCAGCGGTGGCCGCACCTTTCGAATCCTGGGTCATTTCTGGCTCGCCTTCCTGGTCCTCGAAACGACTCGCGGAGTCGTGCATTTCACTCCCGAAGCCTGGGAATCCGTAGTGCAGTTCATCGTTTTTCTCAGCCTGGAAGTTGTCATTTTCATGCACTTCATTCCGGACATGCTGCTCTACCGCACTTCCGGCAGGTGGTTGCTGCGCTTGCTGCCAGCCATTCGCGCGTGTATGTACCTGGTCTGGCCCGTACGTGTTTTCCTGGAGGGCGCCGAATCACTGGCGCGCATCTCCGAAAAGGAAAATGAGAAGTCCGAAGAGCAGCGCACCGAAGAGGGCATCGAGGCGCTCGTCGAAGTCGCCGAAGAAGAGGGCATCATCGAGCCGGAGCAAGCCGACCTCATCGAACAGGTGGTCGAATTCAGCGACAAGCGTGTCCGCGAAGTCATGACTCCCCGGCCCGATATCATCGCCATTGCCGCCGAAGCTACCCTGGAAGAATTGCACGCCAAATTTGTGGAACATAAATTCTCCAAGATGCCCGTTTACGAAAAAACGCTCGATGATATTTTTGGCGTAGTGAACGCGCAAGATTTGTTACACATCGCCGACCAGGATTTGCCCAAACGCAAAGTTCGCGAACTCGCTAGGCCGGTGTTATTCATCCCAGAAACGAAAGCCGGATCCGATCTCTTGCGCGAGATGCGCCAAAAGGGCCAGCCACTCGCCGTGGTAATCGACGAGCACGGCTCCGTAGCAGGCATCGCCACCATCGAGGATTTGGTCGAAGAAATCGTCGGCGAGAGCGGTTACGATGCCAAGCAGCCGTTGGCTGACGTCGTCCGCGAGACGGACGGCGGCCTGGTCATGCGCGGCAGCATGTCCATCGGCGATGTCGAGGAATTGCTGGGCGTAAAGTTCGGCGACAAGTCCGACGCAGCCGTCACCACCATCGCCGGACTCCTAAGCCACGTTTCAGGTAAAGTTCCAGTGCCTGGCGATAAGATCGACCTGGAAGGCCACAAGTTCGAAGTCCTGGAAGCCAACCAGCGAAAAGTTTTGCGCGTGCGCGTGCGCAAGCAGATTGCTGCGCAAGTCAGTCACGTCCGAGTTCCGAAACGTTAAGATCGGCGCGCCGGTCATTTAAGTAATGGTTTCAGCATCTTGAAAATCTCAATGCCCGACAAAAAAACTCTAAACAAAAAACCTTCAGCCGACACAGCTGAACAAACACCCGCTCGCACTGGATTCAAGTCCGGATTCGTCGCCATCGTTGGCCGCCCCAATGCGGGTAAATCCACACTCGTCAATCGCCTCGTCGGCCAAAAAATCGCGATCGTAACTTCAAAGCCGCAGACCACCCGAAACCGCATTCAGGGAATTGTGACCAAGCCCGAAGGGCAAATCATCTTCATCGACACGCCCGGCTTGCACGAGGCCGATTCCGCGCTTGGCCGCCAGATGATGCACGAAGTGGCCGCCGCCCTCGAAGGCATCGACGTGCTGTTACTAATGGTCGACGCCAGCCGCGCCTATCCCCATGCCGACGCATTGCTGCTGCAAAAGGCCGAACGCTTCCGCGGAAAGACCATCCTCGCGTTAAATAAAGTGGACCGCCTTCCTAAACCGAAGCTCTTGCCGTTGATTGATGCCTTTCAAAAAGCCTTTGATTTCGCCGCTATCGTCCCCATTTCCGCTCTCACTGGCGCGGGTTGCGATGAATTGCTGGAAGCGATTCTGCGCGAGCTGCCGCCCGGCGATCCTTATTTCCCAGAAGATCAAATCACCGATCAACCTGAGCGCTTCCTAGCCGCGGAAATCATCCGGGAAAAAGCCATCCAGGTCATGTATCACGAAGTGCCCTATGCGTTGGCCGTCGTGGTCGATAAATTCGAAGAGCTACCCAAACTTTTACGCATAGAAGTGACCATGAACGTCGAGCGCGACTCGCAGAAAAAGATTTTAATCGGCCGCAAGGGCGAGATGCTCAAAAAAATCGGCACAGAAGCCCGCAAAGAGTTGGAAAAACTCTTCGATATCAAAATTTATCTCGCCTTGTTCGTCAAAGTCGTGCCCGACTGGCGCGAGAATCCCCAAAAAGTCCGCGAGCTCGATTGGCATTTTCAGCTCGAAGGCCTCAGCGAAGACATCGCGCGGAAATCTCCCGCGGACGAAGATCCATCCGGCGAATAGCATCGCTTGGACGCCCTTGTGAAAAATGCGAACACCGCAGCGCTTGGATTTAGAGCCCATTCCGGATGGGCAGCGGCCGTGGCCCTCGTCGGACCGCCGCGTTCCCCGGAAGTGATCGATTGCCGCCGGATCACGCTCGTCGAACCCGGCTCGCCGGGCGGCGTCCAGCCCTATCATGCCGCCCGCACCATGGATTTACCGAAGGCCGAAGAATTTATTGCCGCCGTGATTGTTACGATCGACCACTCGGCATTGCTCGCCGTGCGCGTTTTCGCGGAAGCCATCAGCGGACAGGGTCACGCGATCGCCTGTTGCGGAATTGTTCTTGCATCCGGGCGCGCGCTACCTTCCCTCGAATCCACGCTGCGCTCCCACGCCATGGTGCACACTGCGGAAGGCGAATTGTACCGCGCTGCTATCGCCAAAGCCGCCAAAGCCTTAAATTTGCGATGCGTCCGCGTTCCCGAACGCGATCTTTACAAGTTAGCCGCCAAGCACCTCAACATTTCCGAGCCAAAGTTAAAAACCCGCATAACCGAGATGGGCCGAGCCGTAGGCAGCCCGTGGAGCGCTGACGAAAAGTGCGCTACGTTAGTCGCGTGGTTATCCCTGGCCGGGTTTGAAGCGTCTCACTAGGGAGCAGGCGCCTGAAAGTCCTGCCCGGGGGAATAATGTTGCACGGACTTCGCTCGACTTTGCTCGCCGCTGCTTTATATTTCGCGACTTTTACTTTTAGCTATCCGTTTACTCCGCAAGATTCTAACCGTGACCCGCTCGCCGGTAACGCCGCCGCTCAACGAACGGTAACCGCCACAAAAAGGTGGTTAGCCGGTACCATGTCCACTCCTGGAATGACCGCCCAGCTCAAAGAAATCTCAAGAAGTCAGGTCAAAGGAAAACTGGAAGTCCAGTATCACATCTTCGTTACCGGCGCCCCCAAGGATCAAACCTATACCCTTATCGATTGGCCTCCCAACGTCCCCGATCCTTCTCCTTCCATTGCCGGCCTCAGCATATTGGACAACGGACTGGTCGTCTGCGCCGGCCGGGCCACCGACCAGTGCAGCCACCCAGACAAGCCAGAAAAAAAAGACGCTCCCGTAAAGTTGGTCTTTTATCCTCTCGATGGCGAAATTTATCGTCTCGCCCTAGTTTCGAAGGATCAAAAAGCAAAACTATTTTTTGCTGTGATCCCCGCTCCGATTCAAATCACAGACAACGGTTGCACTCTCGAAGTGATAAGCCTTCGCCTGAAAAATGCGATAGTGCTGATTCGCGGAAAAGGATTTCAGCCTAATGAATCGTTAGTCTTCCAATCTAAGTCCGATGAACAAACCCAAACCCCCGAAGCCCCGGATAAAGCTGACGCCAACGGTGAGTATCAACTGCCCATGGCACCATTCGCAAAAGGCCAAGATCGAGGCGCCACCGAAATCAAACTCCAAGGCGGGAAATGCGCCCCGACCCTAACCTTCAAATGGGGAAATTAAGAGCCTATAATATGATCGGGATATAATCGTTTTATGCCTAAGAATGTAATCCACATCTCAGACGCAGAGGCGGCTAACGACTTCGCTGCAGTCCTCGACCGCGTGACCGCGGGGGCGGAAGTTATTATCGAGCGAAATTCGCGCCCCGTAGCAGTGGTGAAGCAAGCAGAAGCCCCTGGTGGACGTTTGCTCTCTGAATCTATCGCCCTAGCGGAAGCACACGCGAAAGAGTTGGGTTACGAACCTACCATGGACGCTGATTTCGCCGCTGACGTCAGAGAAATCATTAATCGCCGCAACCCGCGTGACCTTTCCGCATGGGACTGATTCTCGACTCCAGCATCCTTTTCCGGGCCTTTCCGTAATTCAACTCTGACTCGGAGCTTTTATGGACATTTCCGATTGGGCCAAGAACGTAGTCGAAAGAAAAAAGCAAGCACTCCAAGAGAAGCGCGCTAAAGACGACAAGCTTGACGCATCTCTCGGCAAAAAGTGGACCGAAGTGTGTCAGGCCGCACAAAAAGCCACTGAACAATTAAACAAAGAAATGGGCCAGCAATATGTTGTTTTCTCTCAAGATGCCAACGCCGACAAATTTTCTTTGAAAGTTGGAGAGACCGACAACGTCGTTCGCCTTGAACGCCCCAACCACGCAATCCATGGGGGTCGAGGAAAAACGTATCACCTCGCCATCGTAGGTGAAACCACAGTCTGGAAATACGATCCGGTCGACTACACCTCAGAACAGATCGCCCGCGATGAAGTCGAGCAAGCCTTCGAAGGTTAAGACTAGTCAGGCGCGGCAATCCCAAGACTTTTCATTTTGCGGTACAGATGGCTGCGCTCAAGCCCCAGCGCCCCAGCAGTCTGCGTCATGTTCCACCGGTTTTCCTGCAATTTGCGAAGAATAAACTCCCGCTCATAAGCACTACGTGCTTCGTACAATGTCGAATAGGGCTGCTGCGGGCTTTCAGCCACGCCACGAAATAATTCCGGTGGCAAGTGGTGAGGCTCAATTCGCGGTTGCGGGCAAACAATCACCAAACGCTCCACCAGATTGCGCAACTCCCGCACATTTCCCGGCCAAGGATAACGCACCAGAATATCCATCGCCGGATCGCTTAATTCCCGGCCTTTCTTCCCATACGCACCACTAAACTCATTCAAAAAATAACGCGCCAGCGTAGGTATATCCTGCAGGCGATCCCGCAGCGGCGAAACAAAAAAGGGAATTACGTTCAGCCGGTAAAAAAGGTCTTGCCGAAAACGAGCGTGCGCAATTTCCTGTTCAAGGTTTTTATTCGTCGCCGCGATAACCCGCACGTCAACAGTAATGGTCTGGTTCGAGCCCACCGGCTCAAATCGCTGCTCCTCCAGAACGCGCAACACTTTCGATTGTGTGCGCAGACTCATGTCTCCAATTTCATCCAGGAACAGCGTCCCGCCGTCCGCCTTCTCAAATTTTCCAATCTTATTTTCAGTGGCTCCAGTAAAACTGCCTTTCAGGTGGCCGAAAAGCTCCGACTCAATCAGCTCATCCGGGATCGCCGCGCAGTTCACCTCCACAAAAGGGCCCTTCGTTCGCAAGCTCGCAGCATGTAAAGCATGCGCCACCAATTCCTTTCCGGTACCGCTCTCCCCGTAAATCAGAACCCGGCCATTTGTCGGTGCAGTCACGGCGATCTGTTGTCGCAACGCCTTCATCGGGATGCTGTCCCCGATCACCTGATAGCGGTGTCCCAATTGATTGCGAAGAGTTTGATTTTCTTCTTCGAGCCGGCGCTGCTGCACCGCGTTGCGCACCCGCAAAACGATCTTCTCCAGCGAAAGCGGCTTTTCAATGAAGTCAAACGCGCCGAGCTTTGTAGCGCGCACCGCCGTTTCGATGGTGCCGTGGCCCGAGATCATAATGACCGCTGGGGGATGCGCTCCAGATTGAATGCGGCTCAACGCTTCCAGGCCATCCATCCCAGGCAGCCACACATCCAGTAGAACTAATTCCAGTTCGCCCCCGCTTACGCGTTCCAGAGCTTCTTCCGCCGATCCCACCGCGTCCACAAGGTAGCCCTCGTCGCGCAAAATGGAAGCCAGAGATTCGCGAATCCCCGGTTCGTCATCCACGATCAAGAGGTGGGGCTTAGGAATCATCGCGAAAATCCGGTGCTGGCGCTTGTGGGGGCTCACCAACATTCACGGGGACTGCCTCCGTCACTGGCAACTCAATCAGAAAACGCGAACCGACCGGATGATTATCTTCCGCATGAATGGTGCCGCCGTGCTCGGCAATAATGCGCGCGGCGATAGCCAGACCCAGACCGGTACCGCGATCTTTGGTCGAAAATTGCGGCAGGAAAAGCTTGTCTTTATCTTCGGGCGAAATACCATGTCCGGTGTCCGCAACTGAGATTTCGACGGATTCGGCCTCCGCACGATTCCGAGTGGAAACTACAATTTCGCGGCAAGCAGAGTGCTCCAGCGACTCCGCTGCGTTATCGATCAAATTAATCAGCACGCTGCGCAACAAACCCGCGTCAGCGCGTACCTGCGGAAGATTTTCCGCCAGCATGGTTTTAATGGTCACGCCATCCAGCCGATTGGAGAACACTTCTATCGCGTCCTGAACGATTGTATTGGCTTCTGTCGGCACCAGCTTGGCGGTAGGGAATCGCACGAACTGAGAAAACTCATTTACCAGCCCCGCCAGCGTAGACACCTCGCGCTCAATCAACCGCGAACATTCCTGAACCAGCGTGGTTAACTCCGCATCGACTGGCTTCGCATCCGAAGTGCTCCGGCGGTCCAGAAAGCGCAGCAACCGTTGCGCGGAAAGCTGAATGGGCGTCAGCGGATTCTTTATTTCGTGCGCGATGCGCCGCGCCACTTCCTGCCACGCCGCCGATTTCTGCGACCGCAACATCTCCGTAAGATCATCAAGCACCAAAACATAACCGGTATTGCCGCGCCGAGGCCCCAAAGGGCTAACCGTGACTGCCAGGTGCAAAACCCGCCCGTCCGCCACCGTTTCAATTTCTCGCGACACGACTCCCATTCGCAAAGACCGCCGCATCAGGTATTGCACCGCACGCGAAGCTTCCGCCCCCAGCAAATCATCCAAAGATTGTTTGTCGCGCGAATTTGTCCCCAACATTCCATTCACCGCAGTATTGCAACGCAAAATTGCTCCGCTGGCATCCAGAGAAACAACCCCGGTGGGAATATTCTCGAGCACCGTTTCCATCAGCTGGCGGCGCCGTTCCAGTTCCTGCACCGCCTGCTGCAGGTTGCGCGTGAACTGATCGATTTGCGAGCGATTGTCGCGCAGTTGCTTGGTCATGTTATTGAACGACCGTGCCAGGACCCCCAGCTCGTCCTGCACTTGATCAGGAACTTGATAATCAAAATTTCCCGAAGAGATTTCACGCGTGCCTTCAGCAAGCGCTTGAATCGGCACGGTAACTTGCTTCGAAAGAAATAAAGCCACCCACATCACCGAGAACAGTACCAGCATGGTGAAGAACAACAGGATCAGCAGCATTTGTCGCTTCAGTGCGCGAAGATTCTGTTTCTCGGCGTAATACTGCGCAGTTTGCGCTTGGATCTGATTCAACCGGTCAAAAAACATTGGATTCGATCGATACGCGGTCAAAAGAAATCCAGGTGCACCGCGGGAGTCTTTCACCGGGATACGTGCGCCCGAATACGTGGAATTCCCGGCTTCCCAGATCTCAATTCCACTGAGGAGCACGCGCACCTGCTTGCCCAAAACGTTGGGCACTACGCATATCTGCGTGTCGCGTATCTCCGGTGGATTGTCACAAATTACGCCCCCCCTAACAGCGTTACCGTTTTGATCGAGAATCCACACAGCGTCGGCGCCCGACGTAAAAGCGCGATCTAGAAATTGGTCGATGGGCTTGTTTGCAATGGGCTCAATCTGGTGTGCAATATTTCGCAATCGAGGAATTTGCGTCCGTCCAAGATCGTTCAGCAATAGTTGTGTTTGCTCGGATGCAATTTCGAGCGGCCGCGGGAACCATTTTCCTAGCGTGCGATTTAGCAGCGAATAACTGACAAAAAACATAAATAGCACCGGGAGCAAAGAAATTGCCATAGCTCCGACGACCATCTTCGTTTTAAACCGAGCGCCTAACTGATCCTTGCGGCGTTCCGCCCACAGTCGCAGCGCGGTGCGACCGAGAATCAATCCAAAAGTAAGCAGTGCAGCGGTAATAAAGCTGGAGACCGCATAAAGCGTCAATACGTCGCGCCAGTTCTTCGGTTCGAATGGGACCCCTAGAGACCCAAAAGTAAACACTGCCGCGAGCAACAAAATCAGAAATAGCGCCCCAGCAGCGAAGCCCCAGCGTTGTTTCGAAGTCAACCGGCTCATCGTGCTACGCCATTTAAGGCGCTTCGAAATTCGAAGGGCTTAGCGCATGCGACTCGCGCAATCATCAACGCGGAGTCGCTAATCACCGCTGCCAATGCGCTCGAACGCGACTCGACCAACTGCAGACACTTTTTGTCTGCCGTTTCGATTTGGTGCTCAAACGCGAAATAGGAACATAAGAAAGACATCTCTTTTGACGATAGCCACCGCGTAACAGCAAGTCAAGAATTCCACCTGTCCCCGTGGCTATCGACCTGCACTAAAGTTCAGGTATTAGCCATTTTAGAACTACGCTCGAAATTCGCGCCACTGTGCGCTTTGGCATTTGTTAATGTGAGCCTTGGCCGTTCAGTGCTTCAGGAGTGGTGCGGATGTCCGTCCGTTTAGGCGAAATCTTAGTCAAAGAGAGCTTGATTACGCAAGACCAGCTCTCCAAAGCGCTCGAATTTCAGCGCTCCAATGGCGGTAAGCTCGGAAGCTGCCTGACCAAGATGGGTTTCATTACCGATGACGACATTACCGGTGTCCTTTCTAGGCAATACGGCGTTCCCTCCATAAATCTAAAATATTACGAAATCGACCCTGTCGTCATTAAGTTGATTCCCCAGGACACCGCGCTGCGCTATCAGGTGATTCCGCTTTCTCGCGTCGGTTCTGTGCTCACCATCGCGATGACCGATCCCACCAACGTCTTCGCCATGGACGATATCAAGTTTATGACCGGCTTCAATGTCGAGCCGGTAGTGGCCTCGGAGTCTGCGATCGGCGACGCGATTTCGCGGTTCTACGGCGGTTCATCCAACAACCACGAAGAACTCAGCAACCTCATGAAGGACTTGGTCGATGAGGAGCAGGAGTTGGAGCTGGCTGCCGAAGTTGCCGAGCTCGACACCGCCACGCTCGAGAAGGCCGCCGAAGAAGCGCCCATCATCAAATTGGTGAACCTGATTCTTACCGATTCCGTGAAGCGTGGCGCCAGCGATATTCACATCGAGCCTTACGAGCTCGAAATGCGCGTCAGATTCCGTGTAGATGGCCAGCTGCAAACAGTGATGAGTCCACCGCTGCGATTGAAAGACGCCATCACCAGCCGCCTCAAAATCATGGCCAAGCTGGACATCGCGGAAAAGCGCCTCCCTCAAGACGGTCGCATCATGATCAAGTACCGCGCCGACGGCAAGAAAAAGGAATTGGATTTTCGCGTCTCCACGGTGCCCACCCTGTATGGCGAAAAAATCGTCATGCGCTTGCTCGATAAAGAAAACCTGCGCCTGGACATGACCAAGCTGGGTTTCGAACAAGAGTCCCTGACCAAGTTCGAACGCAATATTTTCAGGCCCTACGGCATGGTGCTGGTTACCGGTCCGACCGGTTCCGGAAAAACCAACACATTGTACTCGTCGGTTTCCACACTCAACAAAGTCGACACCAACATCATGACCGCCGAAGATCCAGTCGAATTTCAGTTGGCGGGAATCAACCAGGTTCAGATGAAAGACCAGATCGGTCTCAACTTCGCCGCCGCTCTGCGTGCCTTTCTCCGTCAAGACCCCAACATCATTTTGGTCGGCGAAATCCGAGACTTTGAAACCGCCGAAATTGCTGTAAAAGCCGCGCTCACCGGCCACTTGGTTTTATCCACGCTGCACACCAACGACGCGCCTTCCACCATCAGTCGTTTGATGAACATGGGCATTGAACCATTTCTTGTGGCCACTTCCGTGAACCTGATTTGCGCCCAGCGACTCGTGCGGCGCATTTGCCAGAACTGCAAAGTGGAACTGGAAGTTCCTCAGCAGGCCCTCATCGACGCCGGCTACACCCTCGAAGAATCCAAAACCACCAAGATTTATCACGGCAAAGGCTGCAATGTTTGCAACAAGGGTGGATACAAAGGACGAACCGGACTTTACGAGGTCATGGAAATAAATGACGAACTGCGCGAATTGATCCTCGTCGGAGCTTCCGCGCTGGAACTCAAAAAGAAGGCCGTTGAGCAGGGAATGATTACGTTACGACGGAGCGGGCTGACCAAAGTGGCGTTGGGTCAGACCACAATGGAAGAAGTCGTACGCGAGACAGTTTTGTAAGGACAAGAGTGAACCATGGCTGGAGTCAATTTAAGCGAATTACTTAAAAAAATGATCGAGATGGGCGGCAGCGACCTGCACATCACGACTAATAGCGCGCCACGGGTGCGCGTGCACGGACACCTGCGCCCCTTGGACATGCCGCC
>JAUTXJ010000240.1 GCA_030838075.1 Acidobacteriaceae bacterium | reverse complement strand
TCCAAAATAATAGGGAATTTCACGGTAGTCATCCACATCGAAGATGGAAATGTCAGCGAGCTTACCAACTTCGAGGGAGCCGATTTGTTTGTCGCGGCCGAGTGAATAGGCGGAATTGATGGTCGCGGCGGTGATGGCCTCTGCTGGGGTCATGCGCAACTGGGTGCACGCCAGGGACAGAATCATCGGCATACTTACGGTTGGGCTGGTGCCGGGATTGTAGTCCGTGGCAAGGGCGACGATGGCCCCGGCGTCGATCAGTTCGCGTGCGGGAGCGTATTTTTTAACGCCGAGGTGAAAATCGCAGCCAGGGAGCAGCGTGGCTACGGTTTTGGATTTTGCAAGGGCACGAATGTCGGCGCGATTTATTTTTTCCAGATGGTCGCAGCTTGTGGCGCCGAGCTTTACCGCCAGTTGCGTGGCGCCGGTATGCGAGAGTTGCTCCGCGTGGACTCGTGGCCTTAGGCCGTGGTGCTTGCCGGCTTCGAGGATCTGTTTTGATTGGGCGAGGTTGAACGCGCCGCGCTCGTAGAAAACGTCACAGAATTCAGCCAATTTCTGCGCGGCGATTTCTGGAATGAGTTTATCGATGATGAGAGAGACGTATTTCTTCACGCCCGATTCTTGAGTGCGAAATTCGGCGGGGATTACGTGAGCACCAAGAAAAGTGGAAACGATATCCAGGGGTTGCTCGGCAGACAATTCCTTGTGCAATTTTAATATTTTGAGCTCGCTGACCAGATCGAGACCATATCCGCTTTTGGCTTCAACGGTGGTCGTGCCGTAGGCGGCGAATTGCTTCAAAGCTAAATGGGCACGTTGCTTTAATGTGTCTGACGTCGCGGCGCGAAGTTTGCTCACAGAATTTAGTATGCCGCCGCCACGCTTAGCGATTTCCTCGTAACTCGCGCCAGTAATTCTGAGTTCGTACTCGTC
This sequence comes from Acidobacteriaceae bacterium, assembly GCA_030838075.1. Classification (GTDB taxonomy): domain Bacteria; phylum Acidobacteriota; class Terriglobia; order Acidiferrales; family UBA7541; genus Acidiferrum. Next base: position 8,897 of record JAUTXJ010000240.1, on the reverse strand, counting down.
GGCGCGACTTGCCGCATGAATTAAATGGGTATGCGAGTCGACGAAACCTGGGCAAACTACGCGGTCTGTGGCGTCGAGTTGTTGCGCGCCGCTCGCCATTGGATGGGCTTCAACCTGCGCGCGGGAGCCGACAGCGGCGATGAGGCCATCGGCGATAAGCACTGCAGCATTTTTTAGGATTCCTACATTCGCAACGGCAGCGCCACGACGTGGTCCGCGTCCGCGCAAAGTTAAAATCTGGGAAGCTCCGCTGATGAGTATGGGAATGCTCAAGGCCTCGATAGTATGCCGGAGGGCGGAAATCTGTGACAGAGCATTCGATTACAGCATGGGAATTTTTAGATCGGTGTTTTTTGCAAAAGCCTTGGCTTCGGGATATCCAGCGTCGATGTGCCGGGCCACGCCGATGCCGGGATCATTGGTAAGCACGCGTTCGATGCGAGCAGCCATTTCTTTTGTGCCATCGGCTACGGTGACCTGGCCGGAATGTTGTGAATAGCCAATGCCCACTCCGCCGCCATTGTGAATGGAGACCCAGGAGGCACCGCTGGCGGTGTTGAGCAAGGCGTTCAACAATGGCCAATCCGCGACGGCATCTGAGCCGTCGAGCATAGACTCCGTTTCGCGATAGGGAGAGGCGACGGAGCCACAGTCAAGGTGATCGCGGCCGATGACGATGGGAGCTTTTAATTCGCCGCGAGCGACGAGATCGTTGAGCGCCAGCCCAAATTTGTCTCTCTCGCCGTATCCGAGCCAGCAAATGCGCGCCGGTAATCCTTGAAATCGCACACGTTTTTGCGCGAGCTTTATCCAGCGGCTGAGATGTTCGTCGTGCGGAAACATCTCAAGAACCAGCTGATCGGTGCGCGCAATATCGGAGGCTTCTCCAGACAGGGCGGCCCAGCGGAATGGTCCTTTCCCTTCGCAAAAGAGGGGACGAATATATGCGGGCACAAAACCTGGGAAATCGTAGGCGTTCTTGAGGCCCTGCTCATAGGCGAAAGTGCGGATATTATTTCCGTAGTCGAAAGTAATTGCGCCGAGCTTTTGCAGGTCGAGCATGCCCTTGACGTGTTCGGCCATGGCTGCCATGGAGCGCTTTTTGTATTCGTCGAGATTTTTCTTGCGCAGCTCGAGCGCGACATCGAGGCTCATGCCATTTGGTACGTAGCCATTGAGCGGGTCGTGCGCGCTGGTCTGATCGGTGAGCACGTCAGGTACAACGCCGCGGCGAGCCAGCTCGGGAATTACATCGGCGCAGTTGCCAACCAGGCCAACAGAAACAGCTTCACGCTTGCGCACGGCATTTTTTAGAATTCGGAGGGCTTCGTCAAGGTTGGTGACCATGACGTCGCAATAGCCAGTTTTGACGCGACGCTTGATGCGCTCGGGATCGACGTCGATACCCAAAAATGCGGCGCCATTCATGGTGGCAGCGAGCGGCTGAGCGCCGCCCATGCCGCCCATGCCGCCGGTTACGACAAGCTTGCCGGACAAGTCTCCAGCGAAATGTTTTTTGGCTACGGATGCGAAAGTTTCGTAGGTGCCCTGCAAAATTCCCTGGGTGCCGATGTAAATCCAACTGCCAGCGGTCATTTGACCGTACATCATGAGGCCGGCGCGATCTAATTCGTTGAAGCGTTCCCAATTGTTCCAATGGCCGACGAGATTGGAATTGCAGAGCAGCACGCGTGGCGCGTATTCGTGAGTGCGAAAGACGGCTACGGGTTTTCCGGATTGCACTAGAAGAGTTTCGTCCGCTGCAAGTTCCTTGAGCGAGCGAACGATGGCATGAAAACATTCCCAATTCCGCGCCGCTTTTCCGGTGCCGCCATAGACGACTAAATCGTCGGGTTTCTCAGCGACCTCAGGATCAAGATTATTCATCAGCATGCGAAGAGCTGCTTCCTGTTGCCAACCCTTACAGGTGATTTCGGTTCCGCGGGACGCTTTGAATGGGCCTTGGTTAGCCGGGGACCGAACGGAGGGTTCGGAAGAAATTGGAGTCATAGTCTTTCACCGCCAATACTATCGCAGGGAGAAAGCATTTGCACGACGCCCGTTGTTGCTGGAAATGCACCCTTTTGCTTATAGAACCAGCGCCGTGAGCGGCCAATTGCGCGCCGTAAAGAGCTGGAGTACAGTCGAAATCGCGATGAATTACGGCACGCTTCCCTCTAGATTTTTAAACGCCATCGACCGATTCCCAAATCCCCGGGCGCAAATGTTCCGCCGTGGTGACCGCTGGGAAGCAATATCGTCGGCGGAATTCCTTCGGCGTGTCGCGGGACTTTCCAGTGCCCTCGCGGAACTTGGGGTGAAAACGGGAGACCGGGTAGGGATTTTTTCGGCGAACCGCCCGGAGTGGCACACCGCGGATTTTGCTATCACTGGCGCTGGCGGTGTCAGCGTACCCATCTATTTCAATGAGTCGCCGCAGCGGATGGCGTACATTCTGAATCATTCGGAGGCGAGGATCGTTCTTGTTTCTGGAGCGAAGCAACTGGAAAAGCTCCTGGCCTGCCGCTCAGAACTGCTGACTGTAGAACATATTGTGGCCGCTGACGCTGGCCCTGAAGCGGCGTCTGAATGCCTTCGGTATGAAACGCTGATTGCGGGTGCCGGAGCGACGGAGATCGCTTCGTACCGGATGCGTGCGTCACAGGTGCAGCCCGGCCAACTTTCGTCGTTGATTTATACATCTGGAACGACTGGTGAACCAAAGGGCGTGATGTTGACGCACACGAATTTCTGCTCGAATGTCACCGACAGCCACCTTCAGGTTCACTATGACGCGGCGAACGATCTGGCGCTGTCGTTTTTGCCGTTGGCACATGTTTACGGCCGAATGATCGACTACTCGTTTTTATTTCACGGAATTACTGTGGCTTACGTGGAAGCCGTTGAGCAGGTTGCGCAAGCAATGTTGGAGCTTCGTCCCACCACGATGGCGGCGGTGCCACGCGTATTCGAAAAGATTTATACACGGATAGTGGAGCAGGGAAGCAAGGCCACCGGGATTAAACGCAAACTGTTTGATTGGTCGATGAAGGTGGCGAGCCGGTCGGCCAGGTGGCGATGCGGCGAAGAGCGAGCACCATTGGCTGTGAGGCTGCAATGGTCGCTGGCAAACGCGCTGGTGTACTCCAAGATTCGTGCGCAAACGGGAGGGCGCTTGTCCCTGGTGATGTCCGGGGGGGCGCCGCTGTCAAAAAACCTAACCGAATTTTTTTGGACTATAGGCATACCGATTTATCAGGGCTACGGATTGACCGAGACTGCTCCGGTGTTGAGCTCGAATTATCCGAAGAACCGCGCCGGCAGCTCTGGGAAGGCCATAGCAAACGTCGAAATTAGAATCGCCGACGATGGCGAGATTCTGGCCCGTGGGCCATGTGTGATGCAGGGGTACTACAAGAATCCGGAAGCGACCCGCGAAGTATTGAGTGCCGATGGCTGGTTCCGTACCGGCGATATCGGCTACCTGGACGCAGACGGTTATTTATTTATCACCGACCGCAAGAAAGATTTGATTAAGACCGCGGCGGGTAAGTTTGTAGCTCCGCAGCCAATTGAGAACGCGCTGAAGAATAGTCCCTTTTTGCTGAATGCGATGGTGGTAGGCGACGAGCGCAAATATGTGGTGGCGCTGCTGGTGCCTAATGCCGTGACAATCGCCGCGAAGGCCGCTGAAGAGGGAATTACATTTGCGAGCAACGCAGAGATGGCGTCGAATGCGTGGGTTCGCGCGCTGATCGAGTCGGAGGTGCGACGGCTTACGGTGAACCTGGCGCAGTATGAATCGATCAAGCGTTTTGCACTGCTTCCGGAGGACTTCACGTTCGACAATGGCAGCCTCACGTTTACGCTGAAACTGAAACGACGCATCGTGGAGCAACACTACCGGAAAATTATTGACGAGCTTTACGCCGATGTGGCTGAACCGCGACCCATGGTTCAGAATTAAAGCGGACTAAATTGGCTGACTTTTTTCGGTCACCGCGATTTGCTGGTAGTGTGCTGCCAGACTAAAATCAATGTTGGGAAAACATGTCTGATCAACTTGTCATCGCGGGGCGCGCGTTTAAGTCGCGGCTGATTGTGGGCACTGGGAAATACCGGAGCTTTCAGGAAATGGCGCGAGCGCACGCGGCGTCAGGGGCCGATATGGTTACCGTTGCGGTGCGGCGGGTGAATCTGACGGACAAATCGAAAGAGTCGCTGCTGGACTACATTGATCGCGAGAAAATTTTTATTTTGCCGAATACGGCGGCGTGTTATTCCGCCGAAGAGGCGATCCGGACCGCGCGACTGGGTCGCGAAGTTGGATTGTCGCACTGGGTGAAGCTTGAAGTGATCGGTGACCAGCAAACATTGTTTCCGGATACCGAGCAATTGATTGAGGCCACGCGCGTACTGGTGAAAGAAGGATTTGTGGTCTTGCCATACACTAATGACGATCTGATCGTGGCGCGCAAGCTGGTGGATGCGGGGGCCGCGGCGGTGATGCCGCTGGCAGCGCCCATCGGTTCTGGATTGGGTATTCAGAACCCCGCGAATTTGCGAATTTTGCGGGAGCGGATTACGGAAGTGCCTTTGATTGTGGATGCGGGTGTGGGTACCGCGTCGGATGCTGCATCGGCGATGGAACTGGGCGCGGATGGGCTGCTGATGAATACCGCGATCGCGGAAGCAGAGGACTCCGTATTGATGGCGGAAGCGATGCGCGACGCTACTATTGCTGGGCGCAAGGCATTTCTTGCCGGCCGCATGCCGAAAAGGCTCTATGCTTCCGCTTCGAGTCCTCTGAGCGGAGTTGTGCGCTAGAGTATTCCTGACTTCCTGGGGTACGACGAATCAACGGCCCGTGCTAATAAGAAGATTAGCGTACATCGACTGGATGCGCGGACTGGCGTGCGTGCTGATGATTCAGGCCCACTGTTACGATTCGTGGCTGAATCCGGAAGCGCGGCAAACGCTCTTCTATCGGTGGTCGCAAGAGTTGTCGACGCTGGCGGCTCCTATATTTTTATTCCTCTGTGGTGTCTCCTTCGCGTTGGTTACTGAAGGTCTTCGGCAAAAGAACAAACCGCGATCGGAGATTTTTAAGACTGCGCTATTGCGTGGAGCGGAAATTCTCGGGCTGGGATTCCTGTTGCGAGTGCAAGAATTCGTGCTTGGTTACCCCAAATCGCCGTGGACGGATTTGTTGAAAGTGGATGTGCTGAACATTCTGGGTGTGTCGATTATTTTCATGGCGCTGTTTTGGCGGCTGATGAGCGGTTCGCGCGAGGCCGGGAGAGACGGCGGAAGCGTATTGCTGCAAAGCGGTGAGGCGGTTGGACGCAGGGGAAACTACCTGATCGGATTATCGCTGGTAATGGCCGCTATTGTGGCGATCGTTACACCGCCATTGTGGACGACGCACCGTCCGCGTTTTCTTCCGTGGATGTTGGAGTCCTACATCAACGGGGTTCACAATTTTGATGCGCCTGCGCCGTGGATTTTTTCCATTTTCCCGTGGTGCGGGTTTGCTTTCGTAGGACTAGCGTTTGGTTTGTTTCTTTTTTCGGATTTTGTGCAACGCAGGGAAGCTTTGGGGTTGAGCATAGTTGGTGCGGTTGGAGCGCTGGCCTGCGGCTCGTCACTCTGGTGGGATTATTCGAGCGTCAAGATATACGCGGTTTACGATTACTGGCATAGCAGTCCAAATTTTTTCCTGACGCGGTGCGGCATTTTATTACTGCTTGCTTTTGCGATTTTCGTGTGGTGCCGTTGGGGTTGGGTGACGGCGGGGTTTAGTCCTTTCATTCAATTTGGCAAGACATCGTTGCTGGTTTATTGGGTGCACATTGAATTTGTGTACGGCAGATTATCCATATTGCCGAAATTCCGGAGCACTATTCCGTTGGCGACGGCAGGCATGGCGGTGATCTTTGCAGCAATGCTGGGGCTTTCGATATGGCGCACGCGAGCCAAAAAGCGCGCGGCACTTAATCTGCAGACCGCAACAACGCAAAGTCTAAGCGAGGCTATGTAATTTGATTTCTGTTTGAGAGGTTGAGACGTTATGGATGAGTATTAAACGCCTGCGGCAGCAATTGCGATTGCGGAATTTTTATGATGATTTCGCCGGGCCTGGCGAGAATGAGTTCTTCACGAGCAATTTTTTCGATAGCGCGCGGATCGGTCTTTAAATCTTTCACGGCTTGTTCGAGCGCAGCATTTTCTTTGTTCAATTGCTCAATTTCGGTTTTCACTTTCTTGATGCCATCCTGAGTGCGTCGCATGGAGAGGTAGCCGTGGGCGCCAAAAATATCATGTACAAAAAGTATGGCCACAAACAGAACAAGCAGGGCGGGGCCGTGTCGCAATAAGACGCCCGTCTTTTCGTCAACCTTCATTTTCATCTTTAGCGTTTTCCCTGTTCATCATCCATCCAAAAGCCAATTTTTGGCTTCGCTGGTCAGCCTCGTTGAGACTTCCAAACTGGGGGCCTCAACATACAAGCGCAGAAGCGGTTCGGTGCCGGAAAGCCGAACGAGCATCCAGGAACCGTCTTCGAAGACAAACTTTGCGCCATCAGTACGATCCACGGAAAGAATTTTTCGTCCGAGTAGTGTCGAAGCGTCAATGGCTACCTGCCTTACTGCATTCGCCTTTTGTTCGTCTGTGAGATGGAAATTTTCGCGCACGGGCCAGAATTGGCGGCCGAGCTTTTTGAATAGCTCTTTGACTTGTTCTTCTATGGAAGTACCGCGGGCCGCGAGCATTTCGGCAACCAGCAGGCAGGCGAGGATGCCGTCTTTTTCCGGCACATGTCCTCGAATAGTGAGTCCGGCACTTTCTTCGCCGCCCATGGCGATTTTGTCTTCGCGGATTAATTGGCCGATATATTTAAATCCAACCGGCGTCTGATAGATTTTTTGCCCGTGGGATTTTGCGACCGCGTCCATCATTTCCGTGGTGGCCACGCTACGAGCTGCGGGCATGTTCCATTGACGAGTCTCGACCAAATATTCGTAGAGCAAGGCGAGAATATGATTGGGCTGAATCCAGGTGCCGTCGCGATCGATAACACCGAAGCGGTCAGCGTCACCATCGGTAGCCAGACCGGCGATGGCTCCTGACTCGAGGACGGCTTTACGCAGCGGCGCCAAGTTCTGTTCAGAAACGTCGGGGCCGGTCCCATCAAAGAGGGTGTCACGATTCAGACGCATGCTCTGAACAGCGATTCCGTTACGGGTCAAAACATTATCGAGATAACTTGCGCCACATCCATGTAAAGCGTCGTAGACAAAATGTGCCTTGGATTGGCGCAATACGTCAAAGCGAACGAGTTGTTCGAGCCGCTGCAGATACGTTTCGCGAATGTTGACCATTTCGTTGGCGGCGCGCTTGTCGCTAGAAGTCGTTGCAGGCTTCGCGGGAAAGGATCCATCCTTCTCAACCATCTTGGCGACACGTGCTTCGATGTCCTTGGTGACTTCGGGCAGGGCGGGGCCTGCGTCAGCGGAAGAAAATTTAAGGCCGTGATATTGCGCGGGGTTATGACTGGCGGTGAAATTGATGGCGCCATCGAGCTTGCGACGGGTGATCTCGTAGGCGATAGCTGGTGTGGGGGTAAAGGTGTCGCATAGCAGCGTGCGGATGCCGTGTTGATTGAGGATGTCGACGGCGAGCTGTGAAAATTCCTCGGAATAAAACCGCGGATCATATCCGACGAGGAGGGTCGGATTTTTGGTTTTGCTGTTGACGTGTTCCGCGATGGCGGTCACGGCCAGCCGCACGTTGGCGAAGGTGAAATCGTCGGCGATGAGTCCGCGCCAACCGGAAGTTCCAAACTTAATGGGAGAAGGATTCATGGCGGATGTATTCTAGCCCGGTAATTGTTAAGCGCAAAAGAGCGGTTGAGTGAGGAATCGATCGGAAGGGAACGGATGAGAGAAAGGCAGTCGCGAGTAGTCCTGGTTACTTGCGGAACGCTACCGGAAGCGAAGCGGATCGCGCGCGCTGCCGTCAAAGCGCGGCTTGCGGCTTGCGTCAACGTGATGCTGAGCCCCGTGGAGTCCATCTACCGTTGGAAAGGCAAGGTGGAAATTTCGCGCGAATATCTTTTGCTCATGAAAACGACTGCGAAGCGCTTGCCGGAGTTAGAGCGAATGGTGCGAAGTCTGCACAGTTATGATGTGCCTGAATTTTTAGTGCTGCCGGTCGTTTCCGGCTCGCGCGAATATTTGGGATGGCTCGCTGAAAGTGTAAAGCCAGCGTGAAAAAAATAGCTAGACGTGGTCCAGCGCCTGATCTAAATCGGTGATGATGTCGTCGGCGTCCTCAATGCCGACGGACAAGCGAACGAGTCCATCGGTGATCCCCACGCGTTCGCGCACTTCTTGCGGCATGGATGCGTGGGTCATCAGCGCTGGAAGCGAGATAAGGGATTCCACACCACCGAGACTTTCGGCCAGCGCACACAGCTGCACATGATTCAGAAGACTGCGGGCAGCTTCCAGGGAGCCCAGGTCAAAGGAAAGCATGCCACCCGGGCCTTTTTGTTGACGGCGCGCAATTTCATGTTGTGGATGACTGGCGAGTCCGGGGTAAAGAACCTTTTTGACTTTTGGATGCATGTCGAGATGACGCGCCACTACCAAGCCGTTGGCATTGTGCTGCAACATGCGCACCGCGAGAGTCTTGATGCCACGCGAAATCAGAAAACAATCCATCGGGGCTAATCCGGCACCTGCGGAGCGTTGAATAAAATAAATTTTCTCGGCGTCTTCCTTACGAGTCAGAACCACCGCGCCGCCGGTAGAGTCGCTGTGGCCGTTGAGATATTTGGTCATGGAATGCACTACGATATGCGCGCCAAGTTCGATGGGGCGCGGAAGATAAGG
>JAUTXJ010000235.1 GCA_030838075.1 Acidobacteriaceae bacterium | reverse complement strand
CTAACGCGACCTGCGCCATCAATGTAACGTTTACGCCTGCTTCAGCTGCGGTGCGTCAAGGGATGCTGCAGATCTCCGATAATGCTTCCGGCAGCCCGCAAAGCGTTGCGCTCAGCGGCACCGGGACGGCAACAACGTCGACCGCGCCAACGGTGACCATTACACCTTCTTCCGTGTCCGTCGCGGCCACGCAGGGAACCATCAGCAGCCCGACGACTGTCACGGTCACTAATTCCGGCAATGCGCCCCTGCATATTTCGAGCGTCGCGTACAGCGGAGCGAACGTCTCCGAGTTTATTAATCCGGCCAATCCCTGCGCTGCTGCGATCGCATCGAACGCGAGCTGCTCCATCGCCGTGAGTTTCGCGCCACTCGCCAGCGGTAATGGCACAGACACCATCTCAATTGCAGACGATGCCGCCAACTCACCGCAGATGATTACGGTCGCTGGCACGGCTAGCCCGGCGTTTGCGGTGACTAGCCCATCGACGGCGCTGGCCGCGACCATCACAGCCGGACAAACCGCAACCTATAGTTTGCAACTCACGCCTGGAGCGGGCTATTCCGGGAACGTCACGATGGCATGTTCCGGGGCGCCTGCGCTCGCAGCTTGCACGGCGACTCCGAATCCCATCCCTCTAGCGTCTGGCAGTACGACCAACTTCACAGTCCGGGTGACCACCACCGCTCGGTCATTCTTGGTCCCTTATTCCAATCGGCGTCCATCGCTGCCGTCCGCACCGTATCTGATGATTGTATCGCTCGGCTTGTGCCTCACGGCGATCGTCGCGCTCTATCAAGTCAAGGCGCGCGGCACTTTAACCCGGCGGCAATTTGCGTATTGCAGCTTCCCGATTCTTGCCTTGGCCGCGTCCGGCCTTGCTGGATGTGCGAGCACAGGCACGCCGGCATTTACGACTCAATCAGGGACGCTTCGTGGAACGTACACGCTTATCCTGACGCCCACCGCTGCCAGCATGACCGGCCAGCCATTGCAGCCGGCACCCGTTAAATTGACCCTAACAGTGAACTGAGCTCATCTCAACGACCCGGCAGCACCGGGGGCATGTGAAGTTCACGGCGACTCCAGTGGCCAACGGCAAGGTATACGTGGGAACTGTCAGCGAAATCGGCGTGTATGGCTTGTCGCCAAACTAGGACCGCGCGCCGCCCTCGTTAAACAGTTGACTGCTTATTTCCAACGTCTGATTGCTCGGGTGCAGTTCCGCGTCACCTCTTGCACGGTCAACGTGTACCTGTCGCAGGGGGTACTATAATAGGGGCGGCTTTGCAAAAGAACGGGACGAGAATTATCTTTAGTGTTTTTGAATCGACTGTGGTCGCATCGACATCACGAACGCTACGCTGAAAGTACAAGCGTCTTCTTTTCGGACAACAGCTCAGAATTATTCGCGATTTAGCCGACCCACATCCGTTACCCTTGTAGATAGCGAGGATTGAACTATGAAAGGTGTAGTACTTGCCGGTGGAAAGGGTTCGAGGCTTTATCCCTTGACCCGGGTGACGAACAAGCATTTGCTGCCGGTGTATGACCGGCCGATGATTTTTTATCCCATTCAGACGCTCGTCGACGCCGGCATTCGGGACATCATCATTGTTACTGGCGGGCAAAATTCGGGAGATTTTCTCCGCCTTCTTTCGAATGGCAAAGACTTCAATCTGCATCGCATCCACTACACCTATCAGGAAGGCGAAGGCGGGATTGCCGATGCATTGCGGCTGGCCGAACCCTTTGTCGAGGGCGAGAAAATATGCGTGGTGCTGGGCGATAACATAATCGAGAACAACATCATCGGCGCAAAAGAAGCGTTCGAAAAGCAGTCGGCCGGAGCCCACATTCTCTTAAAAGAAGTCGAAGATCCGGAGCGATTTGGCTGCCCTGAAATCGTGAATGGCAAAATTCTCGGTATCGAAGAAAAACCCAAAGCTCCAAAGTCAAATTACGCTGTTACCGGCATCTATTTCTACGACGCCACCGTTTTCGAAAAAATTGGCAAGACTAAAGTCAGCTGGCGCAATGAGCTGGAGATTACCGACGTAAATAATATGTATCTCGCCGAGAAAAGCCTGACGCACAGCGTTCTAGACGGCTGGTGGACCGACGCGGGCACATTCGAATCGTTGCTGCACGCTACAAAACTCGTGGCGGACACCGGGGCCAACAAAACACCTGGACGAGGGCCGGCGCCAAGACACACCAGGGCCGCGGACTAGGGTTTTCGCGGTGAGCTCTCACAAATATTTTGGTCCTAAGCCACAGGAGGAATTCGCTTGAAAGTTTTGATTACCGGCGGTGCGGGATTTATAGGCTCAAACTTCGTTCGCCATTTGTTGAACAGCAAGCGTGATGTCAACGTTATCAATTTCGACAGTCTCACGTATGCGGGTAATCCCGAGAGTCTGGCGGACATCGCCGAAAATCCGAGATATCAGTTCATCCGCGGCGATGTCACCGACAAGCAAGCGGTGGATGCCGTATTTAAGAATGGCCTCGACGCACTGGTAAATTTCGCAGCGGAAACGCATGTCGATCGCAGCATCGAAGACGCCACTCCGTTTTTGCGCACAAATATTTTGGGCACACAATGTTTGCTGGACGCCGCAAAACGCTTCAAGCTGCCGAAATTCGTGCAAATCAGCACCGATGAAGTCTACGGTAGCGCCCCGGCAGGTGTCAGTTTTACGGAAGAGACCGTGCTGGACCCGCGAAGCCCCTATGCCGCCAGCAAAGCCGCGGCTGATCATTTCGTCTCCGCGTACGCCAATACCTACGGGGTTCCAGCGGTCGTCCTTCGCTGCACCAATAATTATGGGCCATATCAATTCCCCGAAAAGCTCATCCCGTTGATGGTCGCCAATGCACGCGAAGACAACCCTCTACCCATTTACGGCGACGGCATGCAGGAACGCGATTGGTTATTCGTCGAGGATTACTGCAGCGCGATTGCATTGGCGTTGTACAAAGCTCAGCCTGGGACGATTTATAACGTGTCGGCGGGGGCGCCACAGCCCAATCTTAAAATTGTCCGCACCATCCTTAAGCATCTCGGTAAGCCAGAATCGTTGATGCAGTACGTAAAGGACCGGCCCGGGCACGATCGCCGCTACGCTCTGGACAGCTCAAAAATTCAGAAAGAACTAGGTTGGTCGCCCAAGGTTTCGTTTGAAGAAGGCATTCGACGCACCGTGGATTGGTATCAGAGCAACACCGCGTGGCTCAATCATGCGCGCTCCGGTGAATATCGAAATTATTACGACCGCCATTATGTACGTCGCACTGAGACTTTTAGCAAATAGTGTTTCGCCAAAGCGCGTCAATGGTAACGCGTGCGACGCGCGCCAAAATATTTCGATGCTTTTATTCTCAGGCGGAGTCTAGATTTGAGCTTTGCAGATCACCCAAGCCGACGCTGGCTGCTATTCGCAATGTGGTTGGTCTGTAGCATCCTAGCTTCCTGGACCGCGTTCACGGCCCTCCTCCGTTATTCATTCGGGAACGACGACGCTTCGCACATTCTGCTAATTCCGTTCATCTCTGCCTGGTTGATGTTGATAGACCGTGGACGAATCTTTAAGAAGCTGTCTTCCGATATCGTTGTTTGTCTCGCATTTTTGATCCCTGGGATAGCGGCCGTTCTCTGGAGTATTAGAACCCAGCCGGTATCGCCATCTTTGTGCGCGTTCGGTTTGGTGCTGGTATGGATCGCGGGTTTTGCGCTGGCCTTTGGAAGAGAGCCACTCAAGGCTGCGCGGTTTCCTTTGATGTTCCTGTTTCTCTTCACGCCCCTACCGGAAGCTCTGCTCAGCAGAGTGGTGTATTTTCTTCAAAAGGGTTCGGCGGAAATATCAGCGTTGTTGTTTGGACTGACACCGCTCCCCGTTCTCCGGGAGGGTTTCGTATTTCATCTGCCGCGCTTCAGTATCGAGGTGGCCCGGGAATGCAGTGGGATCCGCTCTAGCATCGCATTGCTGGTCTTGGCGATCCTGGTCGGACACTTTTTTCTGCGGACCTGGTGGAGACAAGTGCTGTTCGTGCTCGCAGGGTTTGTAGTAATGATTGTGAAAAACGGGATTCGAATCGTTACGCTAACAGTGCTAGCGAGTTATGTGGATCCAGGATTTCTGTACGGCAATCTCCACCGTGAAGGCGGAGTGGTATTTTTTATGATTGGATTGTTGCTGATGGTTCCCGTTTTTTGGATATTACAGAGCGGCGAACACGAGCCGCATGTGCCAGCCGCGAAAATATCTGCACCCGTGGTCGAACACTAAGCCCGCCCGAGTCCGGACTACTTCTTCGCTCCTACCGCTTCCGCTTCACTGCCATAGCCATAATAATAATTGTTATAGGTGTCCGCAGAATCGACGCGGTTCAGCACCACACCCACCAAATTTTTGTCGCGAAATTCCGCCGATACTCGTTGGGCTATCTCAGAATCGGTGCTTCCCGCCCTGACGACGAATAACACGCCGTCGCAAATATCCGCCAACATGCAGGCATCATGCACGGGCAAAGCTGGCGGCGAATCCAGGATGACCCAATCAAAGATTTCGCTCATCGCGTCCAACAGATGTTTCATCTTGTCGCGCAGGAGCAATTCGCTAGGATTCGAAACCGGTTGGCCACCGGGAATAAAGCAAAGATTCCCTTCCAGTCCATTTTGAATAACCGCGTATTCGTCAACCTCACCGCGCAGATAATCAGTAAGTCCGGGGCCGCTAGGAGCTCCTAAAGATTGGTGTAGCCTGGAAGCGCGCAAATCGGCATCGATCAATAGCACCCGCCGGTCTGGTTGACGGACGATGGACTGAGCCAGATTCGAGGCAACGAAGGTTTTCCCTTCAGCCGGGATACTGCTGGTTACAAGCAATTTCTTCAATTGCTGAGTTCCCGCGATCTGGTACAAGCGCGAGCGCAAGGTGCGAAAGCGTTCAGCGCCGATGCGATCGCTGTCATCGCCCACGAAAACGCTATTTCTCGCATCGAGCGTCCACTGCGGATGGCTGCACCGTTTGAGAAGCTCCTCATAATTGAGGAACCGCGTTTCCTTGAAGCGCGGATCAATTACCGGCACACGCATCACGTCTTCCGGCGGCCCGATGGGGCGATTGATCTCCGCCGCACCCTCCACCAGGTCTGCAGTGACAACCCTGGGTGGTTGCGTGGCTTTATCCTGTGCGGCTTTCTTTAGCGCTTCGTGAATCCTGCTCATTGCTTCCTCATATTCCGCGTAGCCGCTTAGACTCCGCTAAAAATTTGTTCTTTGCGGTCGGCCACTGCGTTATTCCCGTTTAATCCAGCTACAGCCAAAGTGGGTACCACCGTCAACACCGGGAGATGCAAGAAAAGTTCCGCGTCGTGTTCGCTATGGATGGTTTTATCCATCATCGCGAGCAGGAACAAAATGCCGAACCCGATTGCCAAGCCGCCGACCGCACCTCCGCCAAGGAAATAAGGCTTCTTCGGAAAGGATGGATTTTGCGGAAGGTTTGGCGGATCGTACACACGGAATTGTTCGCTGTCCTGCTGGTTGACCAATTCGCGAGCCATACCAGAGCTCTGGCTCTTTTTGAGCAAGTCGTTATAAATATCAGAAGCAGTCTGATGGTCCCGAGTAATTTCCTTGTACTGCTGCTCAACCATGGGTGTAGCTTCCATGCGTACCTGAAGTTGCCTGGATTGCGAATGGATCTGCGCCTGCTCGCGTTTCAAATTGGCGATGGTCAAATCGTCTTGCTTCAGCTTGGCGCGTAGCAATTGAATCTGTGGAGGTTCATGAGTTGATTGCGCTGGCGCATTTGCTGACGCAGGTTTCGCAGGCTCGGCCATGCGCTTTTTGAGTTCGGCAATCTGGTTCTGAGTCTTGATGACGTCCGGATGATCGGGAGTATATCGAGAGAGCAAGCTTGAGAGTTGATCTTGCAAGAGAGTAAGTTGTGCGTCAGCAGAATCCGGATTTGGCCCGCCGGTTGTTCGCGTTTTCCAGTTCACTTCCTCTTGCTGCAATAGGGATTCGTTGAAGGCTTTTTCTTGCTCGGCTCGGGCTATGGCCTGCGTATTTGCTTCCAATTGCGTGTTGGTTCCCGTCAACAGGCCAATATTGCTTTGCGTGTCTTCGGGTAATGAGCCCGGGTGTTGACGTTTGAATTCCGCCAGTTTGGCGTCTTCTTGGTCCAATTTTGTCTTGGCTTCGGCAAGCTGCTCACCCAAGAAGTTGGTGGTGCGCGATGCTTGCTGTTCAGTCTGACGGGCATTCTGCGCGAGAAACATGGAAGTAATCTCGGTGCAAACCTGTTGCGCAAGCTGTGGGCTGTTGAATGTGGCGGTGATGTAGAATCCCGGCAACTGGTGAGGTCCGGTGCCCTGCATGACTTCCACGGGCTTGACAGTAATGGCCTCGCGGAGCTTTTCCATCAGGTCGTCGATATGCAATCGACCGCGGTCCTCAGGGTAGAGATTTAACTTCTCGATGATCGGCTGCAGGCGTGAGCGGCTCAAAATTAGTTCCTGCATGGTGGCCAGCCGGTGATTCAAGTCATCAGAGACCACCGGATCGACATACTTCGCGGATACCGATGGCTGCTCCACGAGCACCATGGTCTGGGAGGTATAGCGTTTCGGCAGCACGTTGGCCGCAACCCAAGCAATCAGGGTTAATAGCACGGCGCTGATGGGCAGAATCCACCAATAACGTCTCAGAACTCGTTTTGCGTCTGTCGAAGTCAGCTCGCGATTTGCGGCCATGTCTACCTCTTTAAATTTCTTCCTGAGCGCTCAAATTACGGGAAGGCCTATAATACATTTTACGGCTTTCGGTGTGTGTTGACGCTGTATTATGATGCACGGGCCATGCCAATCCGGTTGTCGCAGGCCATCGGCGACGGCCACACGATTCACTGTTAAAACTAATTGTATCATAGGCTTAAGGTAAAGACAGTAGTGTTCTCAAGGAGGCGTTCGGCCCCATAATTCACCCACGGCAGAGAGTGGAACTGTTGTGCCACATTGTGCCCGCTTTGTCGCAGCCCGGCGATGCCTGAGGGTCGTGACTATGTGCAAGAACCGCATCCTGAAGTTATCCTTCTATTTATTCTACCAGGAGGATAAATTGCATGGTGGGGCCCGCTTGAGGCGGCTTAGAACACATGAGCTTCAACCTACGACGTTTGACAATCCTATTCGCGCTGGTCCTTCCTGCTTCGTTTCTGATGTTTTCCTGCCACCGGGACCCCGCCTCACGTATCCAGAAAGCCATGGAGCGCGGGGACCGCGAATTTAACGCGGGCAAATATCCTGAGGCCATCATCTATTATGGCCAAGCCCTGCAAGTGGACTCCAACTACGCGCAGGCCCACTACAAGCTGGCTCAATCTCAAATCAAGATGGGCAGCTTCGCCTCGGCCTTCCGCGAACTAGCTCGTACTGTGGAACTGGACCCGCAAAACTGGGCTGCTCAACTGGAGCTGGCGAAGTTATCTTTGCGCGGTGGGAAAGCGCAAGACGCTAAAGATCGCGCTTTAGTTATTCTCCATGGTAATCCTAAAAACGCTGACGCACAGATGGTCTTGTCCTCCGCAGACGCTGCTCTGGGGGATTCGAAGAATGCGCTTCGGGAGGCCCAAGAGGCTACGGTTATGGCTCCCGACCAGTCTGCGGTATTTATAAACCTGGGGATCCTGCAGGCCAGGACTGGAGACACTAAAGGCGCTGAAGCTTCTCTCAAGAAGGCTCAAACTCTCGACTCCACCGATGTAACAGCGATGATGACCCTCGGAAGTTTTTATGAGCAGCAACGTCACTGGACACAGGCAGCCGAGAAATTTCAATCAGCGATAACGCGAGACCCGAACAATCCCGCGCCACGCGCTGCGCTCGCGAGTGTGTACATGAACCAGGGACAGGACGCGCTCGCGGAAAAAACCCTGGTTGAGGCCAAAGAACAATTAAAGGACAATCCTGCCGCTTACCGCATGCTTGGCGATTATTATTTGGGACGGGCGGAAAACACCAAAGCTCTCGCGGAATTTTCCCAGCTTGCGTCGCAGCATCCCAAGGATAGACAAGCACGCAAGACTTATATTCAACTGCTGGTGCTGAACCATCGTGTCGACGAAGCTGCTTCTCTAACTGATGACCTCCTCAAGAGCGCCCCGGAGGATGTGGAAGCATTAGTGCTCAAAGGCGAGATCCAACTTCAGCTAGGAAAAGTGGACGAAAGCATTCAAACGTTGCAGAAAGCATTGCACGCTTCCTCTGACAATGCTTTCGCGCATTACCAACTGGGTCTCGCGCTGCGGCAAAAAGGAAAGCCACAGGAAGGGGAGAGCGAATTGCGTGAAGCTGTGCGCCTTAGTCCGAGGCTATATGAAGCTTGGCGGGCGCTTGGCGAAATCGACGCACAGCGAGGGGACTGGGCCGGACTGCATAACATCGCGGTGGAGTTGAAAAAGATCGCACCGCGTGCACCGGAGGGATACTTGTTCGATGCTACCGCGCGCGTCAATCAGAATGACGCCCCGAGCGCGGAAGCGGACCTTGAACAGCTGGTAACCATTGCTCCGGACAAGGCATTGGGCTACGTAAAGCTTGGGCAGCTGCGGGTTATGCAAAAACGCCTAAATGACGCTGAGACTTTGTATCGCCAGGCATTGAGCCATGAACCGGGTTCGATAGAAGCCATTCAGGGATTGGTGGATGTTGATTTTCGGCGAAACAAACCGGACGAAGCTTTGCAATTGCTCAAAACGAGCATCGAACAAAATCCCAACAACGCGCAGCTATACATTCTTCAGGCTCAGGCGTTGATTCAGAACAAGCGGCCGGGCGACGCGGAGAAGTCGCTGGACCGCGCGCTACAAATCGACAAACAAAATGTAAACGCGATGGTGTTGCTCGCGCAGTTACAAGCTGGGCGAGGCGCGCGTGATGAGGCAATCTCCAGTTACCAGCGCGCGATACAAATTGCGCCGAACACTGCTTTGCTTCAGGTAGCGCTTGGCGGGCTGTATGAAAGCGCCGGTAACTGGCAGGCCGCACAAACCGCTTACCAGAAAGGTTTGTCGATACAGCCCGACAATCCGCAAGCCGCCAACAATCTCGCTTACCTGCTGCTGGAGCACAATGGCAGCGTGAATCTAGCGCTGACGCTGGCACAAGCGGCGCGGCGAGGATTGCCGGATTCGCCCAATACCGCCGACACTCTGGGTTGGGCGTATTATCACAATGGCGCGTACTCGGTGGCCCAGCCCCTGCTCGAAGAGGCGGTTAAGAAAGCGTCGGATAACCCCTCCTACCGCTATCATCTGGGTGTGACCTATCAAAAACTAAATGACAACGCTCGCGCCCGTACACAATTTGAAAAAGCGATTAGTTTGAAGCCCGGTTCTCCTATCGCCGACAAATCGCGCCGCGCGCTGGAACAAACTTCAGGTAGCTAACACGATTCAGTGGTGCAGACCAGATATTAGACTCGTTCAGGAGATGCAATCATGCCTGTGGATGTATCGACGAATCAGCAAGCAGCAGAAAAAATTATTCCCCTGGGGACGAAGAACGGGATCGAGCTGGCTATCCGCGGGCGCACGGAAAAGACCCTCGGCAAAATAATTGCCAAGGCGGATTCGCCCGATCTTATCGACGGCGTCCGCGTCGAGCCGCTGCAAGTTTATCCAGATGACCGCGGTTTCTTCACCGAGCTTGCCCGCCTCGGAAAGGGACTTGCCTCCGGGATGGTGCCCGACGGCACGCGAAATATTCAGGTCTCTTTCACGCTCACCTATCCCGGAACGATCAAAGCCATTCATTACCATTCGGAGCAAACCGATCTGTGGGCTCCGGTCTCCGGCATGCTTCAGGTTTTTCTCGGTGATCTCCGCCGTCATTCAAAGACCTTTGGCTTGATTAATACGCTGTACGTCGGCCGTTTTCGTCCCTGGGAAATTCTGATTCCCCCGGGCGTGGGCCACGGCTACAAGGCCCTTGGGATTGAGCCAATCAACCTGCTGTACTTTACAGACCGCCACTACAATCCAACGGACGAGCTGCGATTGGCCTACAACGACCCCAATATCGGTTATGACTGGGAAACGCAATTTAAGTAGCAGATGCGCGTCCTCTTAATCGGTGCCAATGGAATGCTGGGAAAAGACATCGTCCAGGAATGGCAGGACGATGAGCTGATACCGGCCACGTCGCGCGACGCCGATATTCGAAACTACGAACAAGTGGAACGTTTGATCACCGCGACCCGCCCGGAATGGATCCTACTGACCGCAGCTTACACGGATGTTGATGGCAGCGAGCGGGATCCCGAGGCTGCTTTTGCGGTGAACGGTAAGGGCACGGAAAATGTAGCTGGTGTGGCCCAGAAGTATGGCGCGAAGGTTTTCTACATAAGCACTGATTATGTTTTTGATGGCCAAGGGAAACGTCCGTACGAACCGGCAGATCCGATAGCTCCTATCAACGTGTATGGCGAATCGAAGGCTCGCGGGGAGCAAGCAATCCAGGCAAGCCTGCGAGATTGGTGCATCGTACGCACATCCTGGCTGTTTGGCGCGTCAGGATCCAGTTTCCCTGAAAAGATACTGCGTGCCGCTGAAACCCGCCCTGAACTGTCGGTAGTCTCAGATCAGGTCGGCTCTCCGACTTACACGCGGGATCTGGCTGTGGCAATTCGCGGTCTAGTTCATGCTGACGCGCGAGGTTTTGTGAGCGTTACGAACTCAGGCACATGTTCCTGGTTCGAATTCGCACAGGAAATCCTGCGGCAGGCCGGCAAGAACAATCCGGTAAAACCAATCGACACTGTGCAAGCCGCGCGTGCCGCGACGAGACCGGCATATTCGGTGCTGTCACCCGCCGCCTTGCATACGTTCGGCATTACGGTGCGCCACTGGCGCGAAGCGCTTCCGCCTTATCTGGCTGAATTGCGGAATATGGGCAAATTAACTTAATGCGCTGAACCGGCTGTTTACGTAGTGATCGCCGACGTTAAGTGAGACTCAATCGAATCAGGGAATAACTGCCGATACCTCGCTGGAGTACCCACTTTCTTGCCCGGAAGCATCTACCGCCGTCGTCACATAGTAATAACTCTGGCCGTTCTGCACACTAGTGTCGCTATAGTTTAAAACGCCGTCCGGACTGGAGTTCACTCTCGCGTATCCAGTTCCACTCGTCGCACTGCGGTAGATGTTATATCCAGTTGCGGACGTGCTGGCGTTCCAGGAAAGCACCACGGTGTGTTGAACCTGGGCCACGCCGTTCCCCGAAACCGGGATCGCCGCCGGTGACCCTGTAGCGTTGCTGCCAATGGCCAGCGTGCCTGATGCAGCGGCAGCCGCTGTCGGCGAATACTGCACCGTCAATGTAACACTCTGGGACGGCGACAGTGTCACCGGCGATCCACCAGACAAGGAAAAATTGGCTCCCGTCAAAGCTTCGCTGGAGATTGCCACGTTCGAATTGCCCGTATTCGTTAGGGTCACACTGCGAGAAGCCGTGCTTCCCACGTTGACGTTTCCGAAGCTTAAGTTGGAAGGATTAACAGCCAGGGTCAATCCGGCGGCCACGCCCGTGCCGCTCAATGCAATGGCGGAGGGTGGATTGGACGCGTCGCTCACGAGCGACAAGCTCCCGGTGGAAGACCCAGCGGATTTAGGATCGAACTGCACGTTGAAGGCAGTCGCTTTGCCGGCGCTCAGGGTCATAGGAAGGGGCAGACCGGAAGCGCTGAAGCCCGCGCCGGAAATATTCGCTGCGGTAATCGTTACAGGCGCGGTACCCGGATTGGAGATTTGAACGGTTTGGGTGTTAGCCACGCCCGTGACCGCACTGCCAAAGTTAATGCTCGAAGGCGACAGGGTCAGCGCCGACTGCGAGACAGTTCCAGAAACGGTGACACTGGCAATGCCCCCTTGGGCACTGACCAACGAGATATCACCGCTAGTGGCTTTGGTCGTGGTGGGGCTATATTTTACCGTCAAAGTCAGGCTTTCACCGGGCACCACCAGCACTGGGGTAGCTATGCCTGAGGTAGAAAATCCCGAGCCGCTGAGGTTGATCTGCGAAAGAGTCACGTTGCCGGTCCCGACGTTCTTTAACGTGGTCACCGCCGACGCTGTACCTCCCACTTGCACGTTGTTGAAATTGAGGGCCGCCGGTGTCGCGGTCAGCTTCCCGATCGCCTTGTTAGTTGCTGCCCCAGTCAGAGCCGCGGTTGCTGTTGGAGTATTTGGATCGTCACTTGAAACGGTCAGGCCGCCAGAGAAGTTTCCAGAAGTGCTTGGTGCGAAGGTCAGACTAACAACGATGTTGCCACCCGCCGGAACAGTCGTTGGCGTCTTGATTGCGCTTGCTTCGAAGCCCTTCCCTGAGACTCCAATGTGAGAAATTGCGAGGTTTGCACCGCCTGAGTTTGTAAGCGTTAACGCAGCGTTTGCGACGG
Source organism: Acidobacteriaceae bacterium (assembly GCA_030838075.1). Taxonomy (GTDB): domain Bacteria; phylum Acidobacteriota; class Terriglobia; order Acidiferrales; family UBA7541; genus Acidiferrum. The sequence continues at coordinate 5,701 of JAUTXJ010000235.1, read as the reverse complement.
TATCCACAGTAACGTTCCCGAAGTCATGGCTAGCCGAAGAAATCGTCAATTGTGGAGTGGTACTGCCGCTTGAAGCCGTCAGGATTACCGGGTCCGGCGAGCCAGGCTCCCCGTTGAAACTCAATGAACCTTGTGCTTTACCGGTTCGGCTTCCTTTGTACCAAATCATGAAATTCGACTTCTGCCCCGGGTGTAGGGCGAGCGGAAACTTCAGACCCGAAACAGAAAACTGGGTGCCGGAGATATTGGCCTTCGTCAGCGTCACAACCGTCTTGCTATTGTTCACGACGGCAGCGGCGTGAGAAACCTGTTTCCCTACTTCTACGTTTCCAAAATCCAAGGCCCCAGGTACAACTTGGACGGCGGATTGGGTCTTATTTGAGCCGCTGACCATGCCTGTGCAGCCGCTGGCCCATAGCAAGACGATGAGGACCGCGCTCCATAGAATCAGCGCTCCCGCGAAGTTTGATGCTGCAACACTCCCTCGCCCAAGTAGCCTAAAGCCGTTATAGTGCTTAACCATTTCTCCCCCGAGGTTCGTCTAGGGAAGACTAAATTTCGGACGTGTATTAGAACTACTGGTGGGTCGTCCCATTTTGGTGCAGGGGGTACCTGCCCCAAGGGACAAAACGCTGCCCCGTCTTTACTATTTGTTAATAGCCTACACTATTACCCAAATAATTAACAGCACATTAAATGGAATTCCCCGATTGTTAATAGAATTTATTGCGGCGGCGATGTTCCGAAGTTACAGCTTGGCGTGAGGATTTTCCACGGAACGGCCTGAGGCGTGCCCCGGGCGCCTGGGAATGAGCCCGGCATCTCGAATTTTATAGATCAATGCACGATAGCTGATTTGCAATGCGGCCGCGGTTTTGCGGCGGTTCCACTGGTGAGCGCGCAACGAATCCAGGATCACGTTGCGCTCGAGTTCCTGGATTGCCGCCTTCGCGATGCGTTTCAGCGGCACTGCTCCGACGGCCACTTTGATCTGCGATTTGATGGACGCGCGCTCTGCCGCGACGTTTTGGCCCAGGGCGGCCTCCGGCCCGATCAAGACATGGCGAGCCATGCCGTTGGATAACTCGCGCACATTTCCAGGCCAATCGGCATTCTGCAAATATTCGATCATTTCCTGGCTAAGTGGTTTCGATTCGATCGCAAAATGTTGTTCATGCAAGGTGCGGAAATATTCCGCCAGGACGGGAATGTCTTCTTTGCGTTCAGAAAGCAGAGGTAAGCGAAAGCGAACTACATTAATTCTGTAGAACAAGTCCGAGCGAAAGTGTCCGGCGGCAATTTCCCGTTCCAGGTCCTTATTAGTAGCGCAAATTACGCGTACATTGACCGCGCGCTCCTCTTGATCTCCGATTCGCGAAAAACAACCGTCCTGCAGGAAGTGCAGGATCTTGCTTTGCAGGCCCATTTCCAGATCGGCGATTTCGTCGAGAAATAAGGTTCCATTGTGTGCAAGTTCCACCCGACCTGGCTTTGAAACGTGCGCGCCGGTAAAGGCTCCTTTTTCATATCCAAAGAGCTCACTCTCCAGCAGGTTGCCCGGTATCGCGGCGCAGTTTACCTTGACGAAGTGACCTTGGCTAAACGCCGACCGGCCGTGGATCCACTGGGCCATGGCCTCTTTCCCGGTTCCGCCCGCTCCACAAAGAAGCACTGGTATATTGGTACGGCATATCTTCTCGGCCCGCAGGCGAACTTCATTCATCGCTGCGGAGCGTCCGAAAAGCACGCAGTCTGGCGGAACAGCGTTGGCTGGGTTTGTGGCGTTAGGTCGGGTTGTCGATGAGCTGGTCATGGTCTGACGCCGTGACGAGTGCACCCAATTCGCCATCAAGCGGAAACTTGGTAACGTTAGCGGAGTTTTGTAACTGACTGATACTTCGTGGCCTACAGTGAATCCTGCATTCGAGTACTGGTACCCATAGGCTAGACGAAACCTCGGGAAAGAGCATCAAATGGAAAATGTTCGCTTCATAGAAGAACAGTTTTCCACCGTGATTGGGTTTCTGTTCCGGAGGTTCTAAATCAGAACTACACTTGCTGGAGTTAGATATGGCACACTGTAGACCCTGCCTGGGCCGGCGTCGCTCTGGCGTTTGCACTCGCGTCTCCCAGTGGTGCCCTTTCAGAGCGAACCGTCGAGCAGTTTTTACTTGCCCCCGGCATCGAGGTGCCCGCAGCTACTCATAGGCAGGCGCCAGATAATGATGGATAAATCTGTGCAGTCGCAATTTTCAAGCATAAAACTCGACCAACTGATTTATGTCGAGTTGGAGGCCCGTAACGGAGGCATGATGCTGACTGTCTCCGAAGAGGGATTCACGTTTCGAGCTGTAACCTCCCTTCGACCAAGCGGGCGGATTCCGTTCTCCTTTGTCATTAACGGCACCGAGAAACTAGAGGGGTTCGGTGAGATTAAGTGGACCAAGGACGAAGGCAAGGTGGCAGGCCTGCAGTTCACTGATGTCTCCACTGAATTTCTCAATGCGCTTAGGAGGTGGTTGGCGCAATTAAGTTCGCCCACCGGCTCACCGTCTGCTGAAACCCGAACGGAAAACGCCTTCAATCTCGACCACAACTTGAGAACAGAAACGCCTCAACCACCAGCTCTGCAGCCGAGGGTAGAGACACAGCCAAGGCCCGAATTCGGGATGAATTTTGGGCAATCATTGGGCGGAGGCCTGCGGCAAAACGATGTTGCTCATGCTTCCGCCTCCGAAACGGGCGCAGCGCCGTTACCAAGATCGACGCACATTCTGACTGACTGGGAGTATCCGGACGGTTTGCCGGCGGAGACGAGATCCAGGGGCAACGGTGTCGTTATCGCGGCAGTGGTGGCGTGCCTGCTCTTGCTGGCTGTCCTGCTATACAGTTTTCGCGAAACGATCGGCCGCTCCCTGATTTCCTTGGGGCAAACACTATCTTCACCATCATCTTCAGCCCCAGAAAATTCTCAAGCGCAGAGTTCAGATTCTTCCAAACCCGCTGAGGAAGTTCAGCAGCCAGCACCGCCAAACGCGAGCAAGCAAGACAACCCCGCTTCGAATGGCGGTGACAAATCGCCACAATCGCAACCGACCGCCAACTCCGGCGACAAATCCGAAGCCGTCCGGCCACGAGAAGATCGTGAAAAAACTGTTTCCCCAACACCAAAAACGGAAGCCGAATTTAAGGATGAACGACCGGCGCCTTCTTCTGAAGAACCCACGGGCACGACTACGCACAACCTGAGCCCTGCTGAAGAGGTCCGCGCACTTTGGTCAGCCGTGGGCCAGGGAAATACCGCAGCCGAAGTAACTTTGGCAAAGCTTTATATGATTGGCGGAGGAGTGCCGAAGAACTGCGATCAGGCCCGGGTATTGCTGAGAGCCGCTGCGAAAAAAGGTAACAGCGAGGCCATAAGTAAGCTTTCGCAGATCACCCGGCAAGGCTGTCCCTAAACCTCACTACAAAATATTTCTTGGGTTGGATGCACCTGTGGTTTTTCGTACTCGACAACTAATTTAACTTCGGTGAGTCTTCGCCACGAACAATATCGTAGCGCTCAATCACTGCGGCTACGCCAAGCCGCATATTTCGTGCCTCCGAGCGGGGATCAACGCGGACGACTTTGCCTGCCGCCCTCACAAATACTTCGGAGCCATGGGTGATCTCTGACGGCAACGTGAGGGTAATGTCCAGTTCGGACCCAGTTTGCAAATCCTGTTCGATTATGAAGTACATACCTCGCGTGGAAATGTCCAAGGTTTCGCCCTTCCGCAACCCAGCCATCCGTACGTCAGCGGCGGCGGAGGAAATGCGAATCATAACCGGTAGAGAAAGATCGTATCTGCGAGCATTGCGGCGTTCCGACATTCCGTGCATCCTCAGTAAAAGCGGGGGCCACCTGGTCGCGTCTCTCCCTACGAGTGACCTTACTGTAAACGGCGCGACGCCGCCACGCTGTAACCGCGGACAGCCGGAACGGTTGTTCTAAAGATAAACGGCTCGTACTGGGAAGCGAGCCTACTCGTTCCGACCCCCAATTCCGATGGTCGTAGGTTCTTCAACTGCCGCCGCAGGCGCGGGTACGCTCGCCCGCCTCGTCCGCGGTGTATCCAGATTAAACTGGCGCATTTTATACAGTAGCGCCTTGTAACTGATGCCCAGCATTTTCGCGGCATCCTTGCGGCACCAGCGAGTTTTCTCCAGCGCATCGGCAATCGCTTCCATTTCCGCTTCATCCTTCAAGCCACGCACCAGGGCCTTGAGCCCTTGCGGCTCACGATGCACCGCAGGCTCCGCGCGCGGAGAAGTACGCTGTCTCGCGGAAGACATCTCGACCAGCTCGCGTAAGCTGCCTTCGTCATCTTCAAGGATTACGTAGCGCTTCACGAAATTCTCGAGTTCGCGCAAATTGCCTGGCCACGGATAATTCACCGCGGCATCCAGCAAATACTTCGAGGGACCTTGCGGCGTCTTGCCGAACTTCTCGCTGTACTTCTGCAGAAAGTGACGGAACAAAAGAGGAATTTCCGAAGTGCGCTCGCGTAGCGGAGGCACATTTATCGAAAGCACGTTCAAGCGGTAGTAGAGATCTTCGCGGAACCGCCCAGTCTTCATGGCCTCTTGAACGTCGACGTTAGTGGCGGCGAGAACTCGTACATCCGTCTCCACCAGATGCCGGCCGCCCAGGCGAGAATATTGATGGTCCTGCAGGACATGCAGAAGCTTGGCCTGCAAATGCGTGGTCATTTCCGCGATTTCATCCAGGAAAATGGTTCCCTTATTAGCCATTTCGAATTTGCCGGGCTTTGCGCGCACCGCGCCCGTAAACGCGCCCTGCTCGAAACCGAATAATTCGGACTCCAGCAATTCTCCAGGCAAGGCCGCGCAATTCACTTTTATGAACGGCTGGCTGCGCCGCTTCGAGCGCAAGTGAATCATCCGCGCCACTACTTCTTTACCAACTCCGCTCTCTCCGCAAATGAAGACCGGCACGTCCACGGGAGCGATCTGCAAAATCTGTTGGCGGATGCGCACCATTTGTGGGCTGGCCGCCAGAAAACTGATGTCTTCGGTAATTTGTTCGCAGTAATCGCGAAGCGCCAGGTTTTCCGTAACTAGCTGTTTCTTCTGGCGCGATTTCAGCATCGCCGCATCCAGCTCGGTCTTTTCAAAAGGCTTGGTCAGATAATCATGCGCTCCGATGCGTATGGCCTCCACGACCGTGCCAACTTCGTTCGAACACGACAGCATGATCACGTTCAGACCGCGGTCAATTTGCATCAATTCTTTGAGCGTATCAATGCCGCTCAGCTCCGGCATCAGGACGTCGAGAATAATGAAGTCGGGTCTTTCTCCAGCGGTAATTTTTTCGATGCCCTCTCTTCCTGAGCTGACCGCTTCCACATCAAAGCCGTCCACTTCCAGAAGCGTCTGCAGATACTTGCGAATGCTGGGCTCGTCATCGATGACCAGGATTTTTTCTTTAACTTCTTTTGCGGACATATTGACCTTTCTAATCGCGAAATCCTTTTAACTAGCTCGGGTCCATAGGCAATAAAAATGTAAAAGTGCTGCCTTTTTGATGCTCGCTTTCGACCCAGATTTTGCCGCGATGCGCCTGAATCAGCCGCTTGGCGATGGCCAAGCCCAGACCCATCCCGGAGGTGTTGCGATCCACTCTGACGAAATCTTCAAA
>JAUTXJ010000183.1 GCA_030838075.1 Acidobacteriaceae bacterium | reverse complement strand
GTTCTGAAGCGCTGGATGCGCCGTACACGCAAGTGGGCTTGTGGGAAATGATTCGCAAGCGCGGCGGCTGGCTGTCGGCGCTGTTCTTGGGAGAAATGCTGACGGCCACGGCGATGTCATTTTTCGAAGGAGAAATTGCCAAAGCGGTAGTGCTGGCGTTGTTTGTGCCGCTGGTAATCAGCAGCGGAGGAAATTCCGGCTCCCAAGCGGCGTCGCTGATTATTCGCGCGCTGGCGTTGCGGGAATTAAAGTTGCGCGACTGGTTCCGAGTGTTTCGCAGGGAATTGATTTCAGGGCTGGCGCTGGGGTTCATGCTGGGTGTGATTGGATTTTTCCGCATTGTACTGTGGCAACACCTGCACCTTACGAATTACGGCGCGCATTACCTGCTGCTGGCCTTTACGGTGTGGGCCAGCTTGATTGGGGTAGTGATGTTCGGGACGCTAGCGGGAAGTATGCTCCCCTTTATGTTGCGCGGATTGGGATTCGACCCGGCGGCAAGTTCGGCTCCCTTTGTAGCCACGCTGGTGGATGTGACGGGGTTGTGCATTTATTTTTCCGTAGCGCTGCTGATCCTGCACGGCACGCTGCTGTAGCCCGGCCGGCTATCCCTTGCAGTTCGTTTGCGCGATGCGGCGGGGTCCGATAGAATTTTCGCGTGCTAGCGTTTGCATTCAGGAGTGATGATGAGTCCTACCACCAATGAAAATGAACGCATGAATCGACCGCTCGACGTCGTCGATCCGCAAATTGCCGATTTGTTGCGCGATGAAGCGCGCAGACAAGCCACTGGGCTGGAGCTGATCCCCTCGGAAAATCTGGTCTCCGAAGCGGTTCTGGAAGCCATGGGTTCGATTTTCACGAACAAATACGCAGAGGGCTATCCGGGCAGACGTTATTACGGCGGCTGCGAATATGCGGACAAGGTCGAACAACTGGCCATCGATCGCGCGAAGGAATTATTCGGCGCGGAGCATGCCAACGTGCAGGCGCATTCGGGGACATCGGCCAACGTGGCGGTGTACATGTCGGCGCTGCAGCCCGGCGACACCGTGTTGGGAATGAACCTGGCGCACGGCGGGCATTTAACGCACGGGCATCCGCTGAATTTTTCGGGGCGCATGTACAAGTTCGTGCCTTACGGAGTTAGGAAAGAAGACGAGCGCATCGATTACGAAGCGCTGGAAAAATTAGCGCAGGAACATAAACCTAAAATGATCGTGGCGGGCGCGAGCGCGTATGCGCGCATCATCGATTTCGAGCGGATCGGCAAAATTGCCAGGGCGGTGGGGGCGTTATTTTTTGTGGATATGGCGCATATCGCGGGCCTGGTGGCGGCGGGGATTCATCCGAGCCCGGTACGGCACGCGGATTTTGTTTCCACCACGACGCACAAGACATTGCGAGGACCGCGCGGCGGATTGGTGCTGTGCAAAACGGCCTTCGCGAAGGAATTGGATAAATTGACGTTTCCCGGGACCCAGGGCGGGCCGCTGGTGCACATCATTGCGGCCAAAGCAGTGTGCTTGAAGGAAGCGATGGAGCCCTCGTTTAAGGAGTATCAAAAGCAGGTGACACTGAACGCCAAGGCCATGGCCGCGGCGATCGCCAAGCGCGGGTTTCGCATTGTCACGGGAGGCACCGACAATCACTTATTTCTGGTGGAAGTGCATTCGCGCGGGATTACCGGAACGGATGCGGAAAAAGCGTTGGATCGCGCTGGAATTACTGTCAATAAGAACTCCATTCCTTTTGATCCATTGCCGCCCATGAAAGGTGGGGGAATTCGCCTGGGCAGCCCGTCGGTAACCACGCGCGGTTTGCGGGAACCGGAGATGCAAGAAGTGGGGGACTGGGTTGCTGATGTGCTCGAACATATAGGCGACAGTACAGTGGAACAACGAGTCCGCAAACAAGTGGCGGAGCTGGCGGGTCGTTTTCCGATTTATGCGGCGCGCATGAATGCTCATGCCGCCAGCCGCGTGCAAGTGACCGCCTGACACCACGATAAACCCCGCGGAAGCCGCGCAAACCGTAATCGCAGAAATTCAGCGACCAAGCCCTTAGTCAATCAGTCCGGCTGTCCCAAGACTGGCCGTTGGGCCAGTAGCTTCCAAAACATTGGGCGCGTAATCTCTCCACTCGCATGGGAATCCTTAACGTAACGCTGCTCGGTCTTTTCGTCCTTGCCCGGCTGGTTCTTCTTGTTAAGACCGTTCAACTTTTGCCTGTCGCAATAAGTGGAAAACCTGCTGTTGGGGTGGGTTTAGGGCGGTATACACGCAGAAAATTCCCAGAATTTCGCAATGAAACTCGCTAAACGAGGGGACTCTATGACGGAAACGGAAGCCTTTCGGGAATTCAAGACCGGTCTGAATCTGTTGCGCGACAATCATGCGGAAAGAGCTCTCCCGCATATGCGCCGCGCGGTGGACCTGGACCGGAACAATCCATATTACATGTCCTATCTTGGAGTAGTCCTGGCGCGCTCTGAAAGAAAATGGGGAGAAGCGGAACGGTTGTGCGATTCCGCGGTGCGCATGAAGCGCAACCAGGCGCAACTCTACCTGAATCTCGCGGACGTGTATAAGAGCGCAGGCCGCCGCGATGAGGCGGTGGAAGCGCGACAGGCAGGATTGAAATTTGCGCGCCGCGATGTACGGCTGAACATCGCCATGAACAAGCTGGTGCCACGCCGGAGCCCGGTGCTGAGCTTTCTGGGCCGCACGCACCCCATCAACCGGCAACTTGGAATATTGCGACA
>JAUTXJ010000172.1 GCA_030838075.1 Acidobacteriaceae bacterium | reverse complement strand
GCCAAAGGTAAAGACAGCCAGATGGGCGTGGCGTTCTCTGAAGATTTGCTGCACTGGACGGAAGCGTTGGACCATCCCATCCTGGCCAGCCGTCCCGGATCGTTCGATTCGCAAGTCGTGGAGCCGGGGCCACCTCCGGTAATTACAGAAGAAGGAATTTTTTTAATTTACAACGGGGCTGCTGACAATCTGGTTTATTCCACCGGCTGGGTGCTGTTTGACAAAAAAGACCCGACCAAGGTTCTGGCGCGCTCGGATCAGCCGGTATTTGGCCCGGAGCAAGAATGGGAAAAGGTGGGCCAGGTTCCCAATGTTGTGTTCGTGGAAGGAGCAGTTCGCGACGGCAAGCGCTGGCTGTTTTACTACGGCGGCGCAGACAAATATGTCGGCGTTGCCACCGCGCCTGCGCGCTAAGCGGCCGTTGAAGTCTTATTTTGACGAAACGAGAAATGGATGACTCCATTAAAATTTAGGAGTCTCTGCCACTATGAATAAGAGAGCATTCCTCAAACTCATTTCCGCCGCCATGTCGATGCCCGGTATCTCTCCTATTCTGGCGTGGGCCGGTGGTGACAAATTAAAAAATTGGGCAGGGAACATCGAGTACGGTACTGACAAGCTGTACTCCGCAACCTCGGTCGAGCAGGCTCAGGAATTTGTCAAAAAGTACGCGCGGCTGAAAGTGCTCGGCACGCGGCACTGCTTCAATCACATTGCGGACAGTACCGATGAATTCCTCTCGCTGCGCCCGATGGACAAGGTGCTTTCGCTCGATGCTCAGGCGAGGACCGTAACGGTCCCCGCGAACATGAGCTACGGCCAGCTGTCTCCTTACCTCCATGAACACGGATTTGCCTTGCGCAATTTGGCGTCTTTACCCCACATCTCGGTTGCCGGCGCTTGCGCCACCGCAACCCACGGGTCCGGCGAGAAGAACGGCAATTTGGCTACATCTGTTTCGGCTTTCGAAATGATCACCGCCGCAGGCGACATCGTGAAGCTGTCGCGCAAGCAAGATGGAGAAGGATTTTTAGGCGCTGTCGTTGGATTGGGAGCGCTCGGTGTGATTACGAAAATCACGCTGGATCTGCTGCCCACCTTCATGGTCAAGCAATATGTCTACGAAAACCTTCCACTCAGCGAGCTGCAAGAGCACTTCGACGCGATTGAAGCAAGCGGTTATAGCGTCAGTCTTTTTACCGACTGGCAAAAGAAACGCATCAATGAAGTCTGGATCAAGAGCCGCGTGGAAGCCGGGCAATCTTTTAACGCGACTCCCGACTTTTTTGGGGCCAAATTGGCGACCAGGAATCTTCACCCCATCGCCGAACTTTCCGCGGAAAACTGCACGGAACAAATGGGCGTTCCCGGTCCCTGGTACGAGCGTTTGCCTCATTTCCGCATGGGATTTACGCCCAGCGCGGGGAACGAACTCCAGGCCGAATATTTCGTCCCCCGGCGGCATGCCGTCGAGGCCATTCTCGCGATAGAACGGCTCCGCGACCAGGTGACACCTCATTTGTTGATTTCGGAGATCAGAACGGTCGCCGCCGATGATTTTTGGATGAGTCCATGCCACAAACAGCCATCCGTTACCATCCATTTCACCCTCAAACCCGATTGGCCTGCGGTCAGCCAGCTGCTGCCGGTCATCGAACGCGAGCTTACGCCATTTCACGCCCGCCCCCATTGGGGAAAGCTTTTCACCGTCTCCCCGGAACGATTGAAGGCGAGTTATGAGAAATTGCCGGACTTCGTTGAGCTGACCAAAAAGTATGACCCGCACGGCAAATTCCGGAACGACTTCCTCAATAAAAATATTTTTGGATAGGAAATTCAGTTTTAGCTGCGATGGTGGTTCTTTTCGCTCTTCATCTTCAGTAGACTCACCCATGATGCCTATAGCGACAGAATTTGAATACCGCTTCCGCTCAACTCCGTTTCAAACTGTATTATGGTGTTGCTTGGCGTCGGCTCTATTGCTGTTGGGTTACATGAGGCAGGAAAAGGAGTGATCGGAGATGGAAACAATTAATCGCCGCCAGTTTGTTAAGACGACCGCGGGGGCTGCTATCGCTGCGCCCTTCATTAGTGTTATGGGACGCGCGCACAGTCCCAACGACACGATTAACCTTGCGGTGATTGGCGTACGAAGTCGTGGCCAAGCGCATTATCAGGGATTCGGGAAGATACCCGGCGTAAGGATTGCCACGCTGTGCGATGTGGACGAGCGGCTGTTTCCAGAAGCGCTGGATAAGCTCGCCAAAGTTACCCAGAACAAAGCCGGAACGGAGACAGATCTGCGCCGCGTGCTGGACGACAAAAATATAGATGCAGTTACGATTGCCACGCCGGATCATTGGCACGCGCTCGCGGCCATTTGGGCGTGCCAGGCGGGCAAGGACGTCTACGTAGAAAAACCGGTCTCGCACGAGATTTGGGAGGGACGGCAGATCGTGAATGCCGCCAGAAAATATAACCGCCTGGTCGAGGCGGGCACGCAAAATCGCAGCAATCCTTCGGTGCAGGCGGCGATGAAGTTTTTGCATGACGGAGGTATCGGCGAGGTTTACATGGCCAAGGGACTCTGCTTCAAGCCGCGCGACACCATCGGCCACAAACCGGATAGCACTGCGCCTGCCGGCGTGCATTACGATCTGTGGCTTGGACCGGCGCCGCTCAGGCCCTTCAACGAAAATCGTTTTCACTATACCTGGCATTGGTTCTGGGACTACGGCTGCGCCGATCTGGGAAATCAAGGGCCTCATCAAATGGATATCGCGCGCTGGGGCCTGAACAAATCGGAGTATCCGGAGAAAATTTTTTGCGGTGGCGGGAAGTTTGCTTTCGACGACGATCAGGAGACGCCCAACACCCAAAATGCCACGCTGAAATATCGCGACGGGAAAATCATTCAATTCGAAGTGCGCGGCTTGTACACCAACGGCGAAGACGGCATCAAGATAGGTAATCTCTTTTATGGAACGAAAGGGTGGATGCACCTGGACGGCTCCGATTGGAAAACTTATTTCGGCAGGAAAAACGAACCCGGTCCATCCATGAACGGGAAAGACGCTGCTGATCCTTCGAATCCCACGGGAACCGGAGATCAAAGCCACTTCGAGAACTTCATTAAAGTTTTGCGTTCGCGTAAACAGGCGGAATTGAATTCCGATATAGAAGAGGGGCACCTGTCGACGGCGCTCTGCCACCTGTGCAACATCGCCTACCGCGAAGACAAGGAATTGCAGTTCGACGGGCAAAACGAAAAGTTCGTCAACGATAGCAAAGCCGATCAATATTTGAGGAGAAATTATCGCGCGCCGTTTGAAGTGCCGGCAATTGGCTGATTGTTTATCCGGTTCTTAGCCAGAACGCTACATCAGTAACGGTGAATAGTAATTTCAACTTGCACGCGGCAGTCTACAGGTTTGCCATCTGGACCTGAAGCCGGTTTCATTTTCCAGTTTCGGACCGATTCCAGGGCTTTGTTATTAAGATCTGCGTCCGGACCTTTGAGCACAACTGGATTTGCTATTTGGCCGTCTGTCGTGACGGTCACGTCAAGCAACACGGTGCCTTCAATTTTGACCTTACGCGTCTTCTGGGGATATTCGGGTTGCGGACAATAAATGCGTTGCGGCGAAGTTACCCCATTTCTGCCGGCACGAGGTGGGTCAACCTTCGGGTCCGCCGCCTGCTGCGCCTTAATAGCGCAAGGTATGGCCATTACAACCCATAATAGAAAAGCCAGAAAACGGCCGTAGTTGTTCGTCCTTAGCATCCAAATTCACTCCGACGCGGAGACAATACCACTTTAGTTTAGTTACAGGTAGACTTTTGGCTCCTTGTTGCACGCCAGGTTCACCTGAACTCGAAAAACGATTTGACCATAGATCAATCACATCTGACTCAAAATGCTGACCATCTACCCGTTCCTCGGCGGCGCTGGCTGATTGCTTCGTTGCTGGGGTTTGGCGTGTTCGTGAATTATCTGGACCG
>JAUTXJ010000137.1 GCA_030838075.1 Acidobacteriaceae bacterium | reverse complement strand
ACACATCTGTGCGAAGAAGAGGAACAACGGACGGTTCACGGTGCTGCGGCAAACGATCCGCAAAAGGTTGCAGACGAAGTTGAACGAGGTGAAAGCTGAGCTTCGACGACGGATGCACGAACCCATTCCCAAACAAGGTAACTGGCTGCAAGCGGTGGTACGTGGGCACATCCGGTATTACGGAGTGCCCATGAACAACCCGGCGCTGGCTCTCTTTCGATTCCAAGTGGGGCGGCTCTGGCATCGCGCGCTGTCGCGGCGTAGCCAGAACGGACGCGTCCTCTGGGATCGCATGCGGCGCCTCATCGCTCGCTGGCTGCCTCTGCCTACCGTCTGTCATCCCTATCCCCTGCGCCGCATGGGCGTTATCACCTAAGGCAAGAGCCGGATGCGGGAATCCCGCTTGTCCGGATCCGTGGAGGGGGTTGTGTGCAAACATGATTCCTACTCCGACTCAACGATGTGTTTTCCTTCGTAAATATGTTTTTCTGCGCGGAGATATTTTCATATTTCGCGCGAAAATCTGCCGGCACCCCGGAATGTTTCATCCAAAGGCGCACGAATGCAGCGGTATTTCCGTGCGCTTCTTCGTCAAACGCGGCAATCAAATCGTTCAGATTAAAGCCACTGTTGCGCCGTGCGTCGAGCATGTGCCTGACAGCCTTGCGAAATGTTTCTTGCCCGTAAAGATCCTGAAGGGCGTAGAAGAAAAGAAAACTTTTCGCCCTCACAACCTCGTCAGTCTCATTGCCGGCTGGCGGAGAATTTTTTGGCACCAGGGCCAATGCGCGGCGAATCGTTTCAACCCGTGCCGCCGCGCCGTTCAGCGCCTCATCACCGATGGCCGCGGCAAAAGTTGGAAACGCCGAGAGCGGCGGATTCTGTTCATAAAATCCGGGACTTTGGCCGTAACCCAGCCAGCTGGCTGCTAACGCCGGCGCGGCCGCCAGCGCCATTTTCTTCAAGCCAGGACCGGGATCGATCATGGCACTGTCCTCAGAAATCATCTCGCCGCTGCGGACTTCATCCTTTTCACTTAGCAGTTTCGCGTTGAGAGAATTTCGCTCGGTGAAACATCCCGGTATCACCGGGCATTCGGCCAGCCACAATGGCAGACTGTTTTGGCCCGGTTTATGGTGCCTGCCTAAAAAGCCTGCGGGCGGTTCGCCCACAGAGCGCGGTCCAAAAACGAGATTGTAATTCGCCAGCGTTTTCACCAGTGAATCGCTCACGGCGCGAATGTCACCGGGATCCTGTGGCTTGCGAGTCCATAAATAAATCTTTTGGCGGTCGGAGCCGATTTGTTTTGTTACGTAGCGGCCGGCAATCACAAAAGGATAAAGATCAACGATCCGCTGCCTGGCATAAATAGTAGTTTCGTCTCCGTGCTTGGAAGTTTTTACTTTGTCGCCGCTGGTATGAACGACAAAATCTTTGGGCACATGGAGGGTGAGAATCCATTTGTCGGGTGGGGCGCCGCCGGTGGCAAAGACTCCCTTGGCAGGCAAAAGTTGGGGAGTCCATCCTTCAGCGGGCAAAAAGAATGCATCTGGCGCGAAACCCAGGTAAGACTCGCCTGGTGCCGGCGGCTCCAAATTAACGGCAATGTGCAAGTTATGCCGCGCGGAAATCGTCCAACTGCCGGGCAATTTTAGAAGTGTATTGCGCGGGTAATCCGGTGATGGCTCGGGATTAAGCGTTTGTCCGTCCCAGGTCACCTGGAGGTTCGCGGTTTTGAAGCGCCACCTTCTAGGCAACCGCAACTCCAATGCGGACAGGGGCCGTGTACCGTTATTGCTGAGTTCGTAGTTGAACTTAATCGCGATTTGCGGAGGCGGGCCAGGAGCGAAATGCACATCGATGTCTTGTTTGTTGATGATGTATCCGGGGCCGAAAGACGATGTGCATGCGGCGGCGAAAGTGCAGCTCGCGGTTAAGAAAACAAATGACAACGCGCGAAAGTTAGCGGGAAGTCTCAACGCATCGATTGTAGCGAGGATTCAAGTCCGGCAAAAGGCGGGTTCGCGGGAACGATTAGGTTAGGTCGGCCATTTGGCTTAGGGCACAAAAAACGTTAGCGACGTCGGCCCCGAATACGAACAAATCCTGTGCCGTAATGATTGCGCGCCGTCTCGCGCGCCCGTACTTCCTTCTCCGCCTGGTCGTCGTCCATCCCGCGGTCGATCCGTTGGAGAATCTCGTTCTCCGTGAGGCCGGTATTTTTCAAACGCGCAATCTCCGGCGTCGAAAGCGTCGGCTGGTCCCGGAGGCGCCGTTGCAACAGAGTTTGCACCGTGGGATCTGATAATCCGAACAATCGCAATGTAACCGCATCGCCGCTAATGGTATCGAGCTTATCGAGCCGCGCGATCTGCAGAATCTGGGGCTCCCCAAAACCCGCGTGAGCCAGGCTGCTGACCGCGTCGGCGCTTGTAAAAGGATGGTGATGCTCGCGGGCGGTACTCACCAGTGTGACGCAGGTGTAGTCCGTGACTCCGGCCCGCTTGACGCTCACCAACTGCGTCATTTCTGAGTCGGAAGTATCTAATTTCTTCAATTGTTCGATGCCTGTCGAAGACATTCCCGCGTTCACCAGTGGCCGATAATCAGCTAACACGTTATGTCCGCAGCCGCCGGCAAGGGCCAGAGCATAGGCCACGACTACCGTCAATGACGACAGGTTCGGTGGCAACTTTTGATGAATAGCCATGATTCAATTGTATCGTTGCGCGGTGCCGTCAATTGTCGCCAATCGGAAGGTGTGTAGTGGGAGATACCCGTCTAAAGGACAGGTAGGCGAGGCTGTACCTTCATGGATCCTTAAATTTCAAGTCGTTTGATACACGCGTTCAACGCCGTAAACCGCGGCAATCTTGCGAATATTCACGAGGATGGTTTCCAGTTGGCGGCGATCCACAATTTCCAGGCTGGCATCGATGCGCGCGTTGACGCCGTCCGGGCGGCTGACCAGGTTGCGAATGTTCGAACCGGCCCCACTGATCACCGTGGTGATGTCGGCGAGCAATCCGGCGCGATCGCGCGCGCGAATCTGCAGTTCGACGGGGAAAGTCGCGGCATTCTCGCCGCCCCATTCAACCGCTATGCGACGCTCTGTTTGGTAAAGCAGGTTCTGCACGTTGGGGCACGTGCGCGTGTGAACAGCGACGCCCCGGCCGCGCGTTATGTAACCAACGATTTCATCACCGGGAATAGGGTTGCAGCACTTGGCGCGGTAGACCAACAAATCGTCATGCCCTTTGACAATGAGCGGCGCCTCGCCGAAACCCAGCATGCGTTTGACGGTTTTAACCAGCGTGGGCTTGGTGTCGGGCGGCTCAATTTGACCGGGCTTGGCCGGCTCACCGAGCACGCGGGTCAGTATCTGCCGCGCGGAATATTTCCCGAACCCCACCGCGGCATACAAATCGTCAATCTTCGAAAGGCCGTGATCGGTAGCCACCTTCAACATATCCGCTTCAGGAATTTTCTTGAGGCTGCGATCGAAGTGGCGCGCTTCATTTTCAAGCAGCTTGCGCCCCATCTCAGTGGCTTCCTCGCGCTCTTCCAGGTTTATCCAATGGCGAATTTTGCTCTTGGCGTGCGAGCTTTTTACGAAGCTCAGCCAGTCGCGGTTGGGGTGGTGACCTTTCTGAGTGAGAATCTCCACAACGTCACCGCTGGTGATTTCATGACGCAGCGAGACCATCTGGCCGTTTACCTTCGCGCCGGTACATTGATGGCCGACTTCGGTGTGCACGGCATAAGCAAAATCCACCGGCGTGGCCCCGCGCGGCAGCTCCAGCACGCGGCCCTTGGGAGTGAACGCATACACTTCTACTGGGGCGAACTCGACTTTTAGGGTCGATAAGAAATCGCCGGGCTCTTCCAGTTCCTGCGACCACTCGATCAACTGCCGCATCCAGGTGAGGCGTTGGTTCTCATCCTCCGAACCGGGCTTTCCGCCTTTGTATTTCCAATGCGCGGCCACACCTTCTTCCGCGATGCGGTGCATTTCCTGCGTTCGAATCTGTACTTCGAGGGGCTGTCCGCCATGGAGCACGGTGGTGTGCAGCGATTGGTAAAGATTGGGGCGTGCCATAGCGATGTAGTCTTTGAATCGGCCAGGCACCGGATGCCAGATGTGATGCACCACGCCAAGGGCTGCGTAACAATTGCGTTCACTGTCGGTAATTACGCGCACCGCAAGCAAGTCATAGACCTGCTCGAGTTCCCTCTCTTGGCGCACTAGTTTGCGGTGCAGCGAATAAAGTCCCTTAACGCGCGCTTCCAATTCCGCGGGAATTCCACTCTCCACTAATTTTGTCTGAATGGTTTGCTGCACTTCTTCCAGGAATCTCCGATGGATGTCGGCCTTGTCCGCTACTTCCTTCTGCAGCCTGAGGAAGGATTCCGGCTCCAGGTAACGGAAAGACAAATCCTCAAGTTCGTTGCGGATATTGCCCATCCCCAGGCGGTGCGCGATGGGGGCATAAATATCCAGAGTTTCGCGCGAGATGCGCTGCTGCTTGGAATTCTCGAGATATTCCAGTGTGCGCATGTTGTGCAGCCGGTCAGCCAGCTTCACCAACACAACGCGTACATCGTTGACCATGGCCAGCAGCATCTTGCGGATATTCTCAACCTGGCGAATTTCCGGCGCCATCATGTTCAAGCGGCTGATCTTGGTTACGCCTTCGACCAGGCGGGCGACCTCGGAACCGAAGCGTTCTTCGATGCGCGACAAAGGGAATTCCGTGTCTTCGACAACGTCATGCAAGAGCGCGGCCGTTAGCGTCGTAGCATCCAGCCGCATGTCCGCCAGGATATGGGCGACTTCCAGAAGATGAGTTAGATACGGGTCGCCGGAACTTCGAAGTTGGTCGCGATGGCGCTCGGCGGCAATTTCATAAGCCCGCCGCACCACCCAGGGATCTTCGGAAGGACGATTCTTGCGCAGCTTGGCGAGCAGCTCTTCAAGGCGTGCGTCGAGCTGCCGCTCAGTGCGGTCGCGGTGGAAGTGCAGCGGCAGATTGTTCGACGCCGGCATAGGCTGCTGGGTAACCTCAGGACGCTTCCTTACAATATCGTTCTTTTACCGTATTATAGCGCAAGACGGGTCCGGTAGGCGCGCATCCGCAAGCTGTCTAACAGCGTAAAAACAGAGGCACTATAGATCGGGAAGCTTGTCGTCCAGTTCGCTGGCCAACTTACTGACGTCGGTCGCATCGGCGAAATTTTTGAGTTCGTGAGCGGTCGACCCCGCCTCGATGCCTAGGCGCTGACAAATCTTGTGCTGCATTTGCAGCATGGCGGTCAATTCCTGCTCGGCGAGCATTCCCACCTGCAGATCCAGATGCGAGCGTCGGTCTGCCTGCCTGGTCATGCGGTTTTGGCTGATGAGCACAAAGATAGTCAGCAGCACGCTTTCGGAAGAAATCACCAGGGCCAATATCCCAAAAGGAAAAGGGTCGAAAGGTTTTACGCCCGGAATTACTTTGAGGTTGATGGCGCTCCAGGTCAGGACCAGTAGGACCTGCAGCATCAGGAATGGAACGCTGCCGATAAATTTGGCGACCCCGTCGCTCACGCGTTCCGCGATGCTGCGCCGGTGCAGCGCCTCATGTTCAAGCTTGACGATGGCATCGATGTTTAACTGCGTGGGATGTGCCGCTTCGCTACTGGATTGGCTCTTACTTGCCATGGACACCTCGGGCGACTACCAGAGGGTATGAGTTTACCGAAAAAAAGCTAGGCAAATAAAAAGGTGCACGCATGAAAATACCCTGTGGAAATTTCCCGCGAACACTGCCGCCATCCTCTGGTATTCTTTGCGCCGTTGGTTAAGGAGACCTGATGATGCACCGGCATGAAACCGATGAGAATTGCCAACCCGTCGAAACGGATACAGACTCACTGGATCGTCGCGAATTTCTGCGAACTTCTTCACTGGCCGCTGTAGCTGGCGCTGCGACGTTTGCCTGGCCGAATCGCTCCTTCGCGGCCGCAGCTGACCTTGACGCTATCAACGCCGAAATTGCCAAGCGGCACGACGAAAGCGTCAAGCGTCTGCAGACCTGGATTCGCCAACCTTCCATCGCCGCGGAAAATCGCGGCATGAACGAAGGCTGCGAACTCACCATGAACATGTTGCGCGAAGGCGGCTTCGGCCAGGTAACCAAAGTCTCGACGGATGGCCAACCGGGAATTTTCGCGACACTTGATGCCGGTGCGCCGCGAACTGTGGGCCTATATTTCATGTACGACGTTAAGCAGGCTGACCCTGCTGAATGGTCTTCGCCGCCGTTTGATGCTGCTTTGGTGGACAAACCCGGCCTCGGCAAAATCATTGTTGGCCGCGGCGCAGTAAATCAGAAAGGCCCCGAAGCCATATTCCTCGCGGCCCTGCACGCGATTCGCGGCGCCGGCAAAAAGCTCCCCGTCAATTTTGTGTTTGTGGCGGAAGGTGAAGAAGAAATCGGCTCGCCGCATTTTCCGCAAATTGTCCGGCGTCCCGAGGTGGAGGCCGCGCTGCGCAAGTGCACCGGCGTCTTCATGCCTTTTGCGGCGCAGGGGCTCGGTGGCGACGTCACCATGTACCTTGGCGCAAAAGGTGTGGTTGAACTGGAATTGACTTCGAGCGGCGAGAAATGGGGTCGCGGCCCGCGTAAAGATATTCACTCCAGCAATAAAGCCAGGGTGGACAGTCCGGCGTGGCATCTCGTGGAGGCTTTGGCCACCCTCGTATCTCCCGACGGAAATGACCCGGTGATCCAGGGCTACGCTGCCAAAGCGCGCCCGCTTTCCACTGCGGATAAGCAAATGATCGCGGAAGCTGCGAAGCGGCTAAACGAAGCGGAGGCCAAAAAACTTCTGGGAGTTGAGCGCTGGGTTCACGATGTCGATTGGCAACAAGCGCTGGAGTTGCTCACGTCTCGCCCGACCGTAAATATTGAGGGCCTGGTCGGCGGGTACACCGGTCCGGGTGGCAAGACCATTTTGCCTGGCAAGGCCGTCGCCAAGATGGATTTGCGGCTCGTGCCCGACATGACTGCCGCCGAAGCGCTAGCTTCTTTGAAAGCTCACTTGGCCAAGCATGGCTTCGCAGATATCGACGTGCACATGAGCGGAGGTTACGACCCCACAAGCACTGCCGCGGATGCGCAGATTATTCGTGCATCGGCCGCCGTATACAAAAAAAATGGAGTCGACCCGGTGCTGCTCCCGAGGCTGGCAGGTTCGTGGCCTGGCTACGTCTTTACTGGCGATCCACTTCGGCTGCCCGCCGGCCACTTTGGGCTTGGCCACGGTAATGGCGCGCACGCTCCCGACGAATATTACCTGATCGAATCAACCAACCCAAAGGTACAAGGCATGGATGGAGCGGCGCGGTCGCACGTCGAGTTCCTATATGAATTGGCGTCAATCGCTTAGGTCTTGCAGCAAATAAAAAAAGGGCATTCGCGAGAATGCCCTTTGAGAATTCCCTGGCCGACGCCGCCAGTATTTGTACTAGCTAGGAAGTCTGCTGCGGTTGATCAGCCCGCTTCTGTTTGATTTCCTTCACCTTTTCCACCAGGTCATCAGCTTGTTTCTGATAACTCGCGCGTTCCTGCGGACTCTCCACCATGTCGGCCTTGCGGCGATACAGCAAATTCAGATAAGCCATGGCATCGTCGTAATCCGGACGGAGTTGAATAGCCTTCTGCAAGGACGCGATGCCCTCATCTACCAGTTGTCCATACTTGTCCACGAACTGGGTACGGACAGCGACCGGCAGAGGATCGCTTTCTTTGATCTGCTTATTGATGTGTTCTTTGTTGTAGTCGGTGCGCATTTCCGCATTGCCGCGAAATGCCAGCGTCCAATCGATTACGCCGATCCAGTAATACGGCTCCGGGTCGGTGGGCTTTAGATCGATGTGCTTCTGATGGTAAGTCTTGGACTCCTGAAACTTTTGCGGGTTAAATGGCTGGCCGCTCATTTGAAACAAAATGGAGCCAATGCCGTCGATAGCGCTCAAATTGTTGGGATCTTTCTCAAGCACGCCTTTGAATTCGCTGATGGCGGCATTGCCACGCTGCACGTTCTCTTCGGACGGCGCCCCGGGTATGTATTGGCTGGCGTATGCAGTGGCCAGATACAAACGAGCGTTGAGCAGTGATGGATCCAGGTCCTTGGCTTCTTTGAAGTCCTCGACGGCGACATCGTACTGGCCGTTTTTGAAGCTGGCGACGCCTTTATTGAGCAGGTCGCGCGCCTTGAGCTTGTTGCACCCTGAACCCGCCGCCACCACTACCGCCAACATCGCTAACGAAAAACTGTGGCGAGCGATGCGAACCGATGAAGCATAAGTCATCGAATCATCCATCCCTGTAAGGTGCGGCCCGAGAGGGTCCGCACTAGGATTCACGTCCGCCCTGCGAGGGGCATTTTCTGCTTGGTAATTTACTGACCCGCTTCCAGCTTGGCGGTAATCAATCCCACTTTGTCGATGCCGGATCCACGCATAATGTCGATGGCCCGCGCGACGTCCATGAACAGTACATCGTTATCGCCTTTAACGAAAGCTACTTTCTCGGCGCGATCCTTAAAGATCTGTTCCATGCGAGGCCCCAGCCCGTCCCAGGTAGTGTCCTCGTTATTGATTTTCAATTTGCCGTTCTGCGCAACTTGGACTACCACGGTCTTGTCATTCAAGTCCTGGCTTTGGTCTTTGTTGGGATTGGGTTGCGGAACCAGCGCATCCAGACCTTTCGGCGTCAAAGGCGTAATCACCATGAAAATGATCAACAACACCAGCAAAATATCGATCAGCGGAACGACGTTCATTTCCGCCATCGCACCACCCTTATTTTCACCAACGCTCATGCCCATTGCAGATCTCCTGTTTGATACCAAAGGCGACCTGAACCTTTATAGAGTTCAGGTCGCCCGAATATGTTTCGATTAAGCGGACGGCTTCCCGTTGTTTGGAGGAGGCGGCGGGGTTTCGCGCGTGTGACTCCTCTCCGTGAGCAATCCAAGCTGATCCACGCCCGCGGACCGAATCTCATCCACCACGGCGACGACGTCTCCGTATTTCGCGCGTGCGTCGCTTCGTACGTAGACGGTTTTGTCGAGGCGGTTCGCCAAGCGGTCCTTGACTTGACCGGTGATGTCTTCTTTTTGGATGTTTGTATTTCCCAGGTATATCTTGCCATCGCGAGTTACGGCCACGATGACCGCGTCATCTTTGTCCGCATCCGTCATGTCCCGCGGGGTGTTGGCGGTGACCATATCCACGGATACGCCCTTGGTCAACATGGGCGTGACGACCATGAAGATGATCAGCAACACCAACATGATGTCCGCCATGGGAATTACATTTGGCGAGGACATCTGCGCCCCGACTGTGGGTTTGTACGCCATGGCCGGTTACTTTCTGGCGCCGCGGCGCAGGATGAAGTAGTTGATCAGCTCCATCGAGGAGTTGTCCATCTCCACGTCGAAGGCTTCCACTTTATTGGTGAAGTAGTTGTAGGCCCACACCGCAGGTACCGCAACCAGCAAACCAAAAGCGGTGGTGACCAAGGCTTCCGCGATACCGCCGGCTACTGCTGACAGACCGGTGGCCTTGCTGGTCTCAATGCCCTTAAACGCGTTCAAAATTCCGACCACCGTACCGAACAGTCCCACGAAAGGTGCTGTGGAACCGATCGTCGCGAGGGCCGAGAGGCCGCGCTTCATTTCGGCGTGGACGATAGCGATGGAGCGCTCCAGCCCGCGCTTGGCAGCTTCAATCACGTCAGCGTCAGATACCTGCTGTGAAGCGGACTGAAACTCGGAAAGGCCGGTGGCGACAACCTTGGCGATATGGCTTTTCTTATTTCGTTCCGCGATGGCGATCGCCTCATCCAGTTTGCCTTCTTTCAACGCCCCGGCAACCTGCTGAACGAACACACGCGACTGCTTGCGTGCCGCGCTATACATCAACGCGCGGTCGATCATCACACCAAAAGAATAAACAGACAGAACGAACAAAATACCTACTACGACCCTGGGGAGGGTGCTCATCGAGGTCCACATGCTCTGCAAGCTCCACGTGCTGGCGGAGGATTGCAGAAATATGGCCGCATGTACGTACAGAGTGGCTACCATTCGTATGCTCCTTGAGATTTTTTGCTAAAACCTTTCTACTCGGCTCGCAACCCCTGCCCCATGACAGGCGCCACGCACCGTAAAGACCTTAAAGCCGTGCAACTTCCTACTGATTGAGAGAGAAAATCACGTCGATGGTGGTATCCACTTCGACGTTTTCACCGTTCAAAGTGGTTGGCTGATACTTCCATTGCCTGACCGCATCCAGGGCCGCCTGTACCAATAGTGGGTGGCCAGAGATCACTTCGAGCTGCTCGACCGAACCGTTTTTCGCGATGATGGCATGCAACCGCACCGTACCCGAAATTCGCGTCTGACGCGCCAGCGGCGGATACAGCGGTTGCACCTTATTCGTCAGTTTCGCCGCTTGTACCTGGCCACCCTGGCGAATGCGTTGCTGGGCCGGCTTCGGCGGCGGAGGTGCTGCGCCTACGCCGCCGATGACGCCGCCGATAACGCCACCCATCTGACCGCCAGAGACGCCGCCCACTACTCCGCCTTGCATGCCGGACACGTCTGGGGCGTCTTCCTTAATAATCTTGATATCCTTCGGTATGACCTTCGGCGTGACCAGTTTGCCGGCATCCATCAGGTGCACTTGCGGCTTAACGTGAACGATTTGCGCGATCGGAGGTGGCGGTGGAGGTGGAGGAGGAGGCGGCGCGACTAGTAAGGTTGCCATCATCGTCTTCGGCAGCGCCTCGGTATAAATTAGCGGTATCAGGATTAACACCGCCAGAAAAGCCACTTGGAAAATCATGGACAGAATGACCGTCCAGGGCTTATTCGTTTTCTTTGGATTTGGACTCGAGACCACCATCTCGTCAAACATGGTTACTACCTCCTCCCGGCAGGCGCGAGACGCCCTGAGGCGCCCGAACTTGTCCGGGTTTTACTACCGGCTGCAGATCCGGTACTTGTCGCAAGACCTTGGCCTCGCCAGCGATTCCACGCGACCACCATCGGTGCGGCGATGCCAAAACTGGAGTACGTTCCTACCACAATCCCGACCACTAAGGCAAAGGAGAAAGCGCGTAGTACCTGGCCGCCCATCAAAAATAAAACCAGCACGGTCAGGAAGGTCAGACCACTCGTCAAAAGCGTTCGCGAAAGTGTCTGGTTGATGGACTTATTCACCACGTCCGCAAAGGATTCGCGCCGTAGCAAGCGGTTGTTCTCGCGGATGCGATCGAAAATCACGATGGTGTCGTTCATCGAATATCCAACCAAGGTCAGCATGGCCGCGATGACTGTCAGCGAAATTTCAAAACGAAACAGTGACAGAAATCCAATCGTGATTAGGACGTCGTGAAAAACCGCAAGGACGGCGGCAGCCCCGTAGACCCATTCGAAGCGGAAGGCAATATATACCAGCATGCCCGCTAAAGCATAGAGGGTAACCAAGATTGCCTGGCGCCTCAGCTCGGCCCCTACCTTGGGACCGACGATCTCGACGTTGCGAATCGCAAACGCGCCCAAAGTGAAATTATCTTTCACCGCGCTCTGTACCGCGGGCGTTACGCCGTTTACGTTCGAAAGGTCGTCAAAATTCGTCAGAACGCCATTCTTGTTGCGATCACGGTAATCGAGAATCTTCTTTGCCAGTTGAGAATAACGGTCCCCGGCGTTCGTCGACAGAAGGAGCGGATCGCGTTGCGTCAGGAACGCTGCAAGGGAGGTGGGAGTCGCGGCATTGAAATCCGGTTTGCTGCCGTTTGAAGCCCCATAGATGGTGTTCAGGGCGTTGATGATTTGGGTCTTGCTGACGTCCAGAGCCTGATCGCCTTGGCCTTTTTGCTCCAGGCTAATCACCACTTCGTTAGCGTTGGGATTGGCGATGTCGCTGATACTTTGGATCTCGCTGTTGCCCAGCCCCTGAGCGGCAAGTCCGGATCGTAGGCGGTCAATGTTCGGCGGTTGCGCAAAGCGCACATCCACGTTCGTCCCACCCTTGAAATCCAGGCCGTAGCGAATTCCGCCTTGAGAAACAATCGAAACAATGCCAGCCAGCAGCAGCAACCCGCTGAGCGCGTAGAAGTACTTCGCTTTGCCCATCCAATCGATGTTGGGCTGTTTGAAGAGCTCGATCATGCCCGTTTTGGCTTCCCTTTCTTAGACTCCAAAGGGTTCCCGTTTGTTCCCGATTGCGGTAGGGCTACGAAACGACGAACGAGTCTTCACCATAACCGTCGTGTTTAGTATCCAGCGAACCGTGTATTAACAGGTCCTAGAACAGTCTAAAGCCTGCTTTTAAGTCTGCTTAAATGCTGAGTTGTCCTTGCCGGTCCATTTTTGACAAGTGATATTGAAAGATCGTTTTCGATACGTAAATCGCGGTAAAGACGTTGGCGATCAAACCGATGGTCAGGGTGATGGCAAATCCCCGAATCGGGCCTGTGCCAAATAGGAACAGGAAGAAAGCGGAAACTACCGTGGTTACGTGTGTGTCGATAATGGTTAGGAAAGCTTTGGCGAAACCGGACTCCACCGCCGAGGCTGCAGACTTCCCGTTGCGCAACTCCTCGCGAATGCGTTCGAACACCAGAACGTTCGAATCCACGCCCATACCGATAGTCAGAATCACGCCAGCGATGCCAGGCAAGGTCAGCACTGCGCCAGCCAGCGCCAGCACTGCGAGCAAAATGATCAGGTTCAAGATAAGAGCCAGAACCGCATTCGCACCTGACAACCGGTAATAGAACAGCATGAAAATCATGACTACCAAAAGGCTTAGGACTGAAGCTTGCACTCCGTGCCTTATGGAGTCGGCACCCAGGGATGGGCCCACGGTGCGCTCTTCGAGATACTTAATGGATGCAGGCAAAGCGCCGGCGCGCAGCACCAAAGCGAGGTCGTGGGCGGATTCCTGGCTGAAATTCCCCTCGATCATTCCAGAATCATCGATGCGCCCGTTGATCACTGGCGCGGAGTAAACGCGATGTTCCAACACGATAGCCATTTGCCGGCCTTTATTCTGCTCGGTGAAAGGGCCAAATCGTTTGGCGGCGTCGCCCGACAACGTAAAGTTCACTTCAAACTGTCCCGGATTGTTGGTGTTGCGATTCTCGGTTGCGCTGCGCAAGTCACGGCCGGTAACCACCGGAGCCCTACTTAGCAGATACCAGCTTTCTCCGGTTTCGGGCGTGCCAGAGGCAGCGCGTCGTTCAGAGTTGCCCGGGACCAATTCCGTGTTGGGAGGTAATACGCCGCCATGCTTAGCCAGCGCATCCGATTCCGAACTGTATGACGACTGATCCTCGACCAACTTCAATTCCAACTGCCCGCCTGCCTGAATGACCGCTTTGGCTCGGGTGGGATCGCCTTCACCAGGCAGTTGCACGAGAATTTCGTTGTCCTTGCGGCCGTGTAGCTGAATGGTTGGCTCGGTCAAACCCAATGCATTGATACGCCGCTCGATGGTTTCGAGTGATTGTTGCATGGTTTGATCTTGAATTTGCGCGACGGCAGCAGCGCGCAAGGTCAGCAGATATGCCGAAGGATCGCCGGGAGCAGCAGACATGTCCCACACGTTGCTGTATTGCGCGGTGACGATGTCGCGAAACGTGGAAAGCTGCGCCGGATCAATGTTGCGCACCAGAATGTGGGTGTCGTCCACGCGGCGGATTTCGTCGTAGTGAATATCCTTGGCGCGCAGTTGGCCGATAAGCCGGTCAACGGTCTGGTCCGTTTCCTGGGCAATGGCTTCCTGCACCTGCACTTGCAGAATCAAGTGCGTGCCGCCCTGAAGGTCCAGGCCCAACTTGATCTGGTGGCTGAAATTATCCTTTATGTCCTGTACCGAGGTAGGAAATTTCGGGGTGCCAATAAGCACATATATGCAAAAGAGGATAACAGCAACGATGAACAGCGCTTTCCACTTCAGATTGGGATTCATGGTTAAAAGATCAGGAACATGGCCGGGTAGCGGCGAAAATTATTTTGCATCCGTTATTTTGCATCTTCCGGCGTCTCCACCTGCGCAATGGCAGATCTGGCGACGCGAATTTTAACTTGCGGGTCCGTGGCGATTTTCAGAATGACGGAGTCGCCGTCAAGGCCGTTAATGGTGCCATAGATGCCGCCACTGGTAATAACCCGGTCACCCGCTTTGATGGCTGAAAGCATCTCCTGCACTTTTTTGCGCTGCCGCTGCTGCGGCATGATGACCATGAAATACATGATCGCGAACATCAATCCCAGTGGGATCAGGAAACTCGAGAAGCCCGACGCCGGGGCTCCTGCCTGGAAAAACGTGGCCAGAATCATGATTATCTGTAAAACCGATCCCTTCTTTTAACCCCCGTCCCTGTAAAAATCGCAAGGATGAGTAACCCAACACCTAATCCTGCACAGCCTGAAAAGCGGCACCCAGCATACCTTAAAAAAACACAGAAAACTTGCCCTGGGGCAAGTTCCCCTCGTCCATTCCCGCCATTATCTTGGATATTAGCGGCCGCGATGCGACTGCCCGCGGTCATCTTCGGTGCCGGAATTTAAGCGCTTAAATCAAGCGCCTCGGTTCACCACTCAGGCCGGGCCTGCCACATAGCAAGCCTGCATCTCAGCTGAGAATTTTGCGAGGTTCCCGAACTCGATAGCCTCTCGGATTTGCCGCATGATGTCAAGGTAAAAGTGGATATTGTGGTGGGTAGCCAGGATCGACGCGGTGATTTCTCCGGCCGCAAAAAGGTGGCGCAGATACGCGCGCGTGTAGCGTTTGCAAACGCTACAGCTGCACTGCGGATCGATCGGCCGAGTGTCCGCAGCGTAGCGGGCATTTTTGATCAGCACGCGCCCTCCACTGGTATACAAACAAGCGTGCCGCGCCGCCCGCGTGGGTAACACACAGTCCATCATATCGATACCCAAAGCTACGTAATCAGCGAGCTGCTCGGGTTTGCCCACGCCCATCAAATATCTCGGACGATCCGTGGGCAGCAATGCTGTCACCTCGCCTGTCATTTCGCAGGTCAGGGAATGAGGCTCCCCGACCGCGAGTCCGCCCACAGCGTATCCAGGGAAATCCAGGTCGAGCAATTGACCCGCGCTCTCGCGTCTTAAATCTGCGAACGTTGCTCCCTGGACGATTCCGAATTGCCACTGCTTTACGCCTGGGTGCGAATTTTCATTCGCCAAAAAAAGCTGCCGAGCTTGTTTGGCCCACCGCGTCGTTCG
>JAUTXJ010000102.1 GCA_030838075.1 Acidobacteriaceae bacterium | reverse complement strand
CGCCCTGCACGTCCACGATGCGAGTGCCTTTCTTTTCTTCCTGGCGAACCATGTCGCAGAAAATACAGCGTTCGCGTTCCTTGTACCATTCATGCGCGGCGTTCAGTTCGTATTTGATGCGACGAGGCACGAAGATCGTCGCGGTTACCTGGGAGTGCGCGTGCGACCACTCTTCGCCGGCTTCCAGGCCCTGATTTTTAAACACGCTGATATATTTGAAGCGCACATCTTTTTTCAGGTCGGCAATGCGCGAAGCCCAAACGGTTAGCACACGATCGATTTCGTCATCGCTGAACTGCGAGAATCGACGGTCGTGCTGGGGGGTCTCGACCACAACTTCATGCGCGCCGGTGGGGCCCATTTTGTCGTAGATGCCCTCGGCGAGGCGACCCGGCTGGCCTTCGATGCGGTACAAAGGATCAGGATGAGGTAGGACCCGCACTTGTGCGACACCTTCCGCGGGCGAAAGAAGAATGGCTTTGCCTTCTGATTCAGGACGATCAAACGGACATTTTTGTGGCAAGTCCTCGAGCGATTCTTTCTGGCCCTGGACTACCCAGCTTTGGGTTATGGGATCTCGTCGAATTTCCATTTTTAGGTTGGTGTGCTTCGCGTTCCGCGCTTTCGCAAGGAATTTTAATGGCAGGCAGAAGTATATCGTTGTTTGAAGCACTGCCAAACGAACGATTTTCTGTTATTCGTTAGGATAAAGAGCGTACGCGAGACTCGGGCGATAGATGGTTTCACTGGCTTCTGATTGCCAAGGTGACGCTGACGACCATGCTATTCTCGATGAAACGTGGACGTGGATATCGAATTTATGCAGGAGGCACTGGCGGAGGCGCGCGAGTCGGCCGCCAGCGGTGAAGTGCCTATCGGGGCGGTGCTGGTGCATGAAGGAAGAATACTGGCGCGCGCCGGCAATCGCACGATTCGCGATTGTGATCCCACGGCGCATGCGGAAATTGTGGCGCTGCGCGAAGCTGCGAAAATATTTGGCAACTACCGGCTGGTGGATACGACTCTGTACGTAACGATTGAGCCATGCAGCATGTGCGCGGGAGCGATGATCCAGGCGCGTGTGCCTCGATTGGTTTATGGAGCCGCGGAGCCGCGTGGCGGTGCAGTGCAATCGTGTTTTGAAGTTCTGTCACATCCGGAGTTGAATCATCGCGTGCAGGTTACCTCTGGGGTGCTGGCTTCCGAATGCAGCGAGGTGATTCAGTCTTTCTTCGCGGTACGCCGGCAGCAAACGCGCCAGTAAATATTTTAAATTTGCGCAACGAATTGCCGCAGACGGAAGGCCTCTGCTACGATGAATCGTCGTCATCGCCGCGGAGAGGTGTCTGAGCGGTTGAAAGAGCTCGCCTCGAAAGCGAGTGTAGGAGAAATCCTACCGTGGGTTCGAATCCCACCCTCTCCGCCATTTCTGTAAGTCATTGATTCCCCTTCCCTTGAATTCATGGTGTCTGTGTTGGTGGCTGCCGTGCGAGGCTGCGATCGTAAACGCTGAACTCGTAGCCAGGTGATCTATCCCGGAAGTCTTTGTTTATGCGGCTTTTGGAGTAGACACCGAGAAACGGCGAACTCACTAGCCGAGGTGGTGGAGAGGGCAGCCCTCTCGCCCACAGCTATGGAATAAGGTGAAAAAAATTGGTAGGGAAAGAAAGATTGCCTCGGAATATATCGAGAGCGATCTCCGCTATCATTGTCAACGCTCTCCTATGAGTCAGAGTATTTACATCATTGCGGGACCGAACGGCGTGGGCAAGACGACCTTTGCGCGCGAATTCCTGCCGAATTACGCTAACTGCCGGAACTTCATCAACGCCGACCTTATCGCTCAAGGCATGGCCCCGTTTTCGCCCGAGACAGCGGCCTTTCGCGCCGGTAAACTCATGCTCACTGAAATTGATCTTTTGGCACAGCGCCGAGCCGATTTTGGTTTTGAAACGACGCTCTCAGGCAGAAGCTACTTGAGATTGATTGGTCGATTGAAAAACCAGGGTTATGCCGTGCACTTCTTCTTTCTCTGGCTGTCGAGCGTTGATCTGGCACTGTCGAGAATCAAAGGTCGGGTGTCCGAGGGAGGGCATGACGTGCCAGAGGCTGACGTCCGCCGTCGGTTTGACCGCTCAATCAAGAATTTCCTGGTCTTGTATCGTGCTTTGGCGGATTCATGGTTTCTCTTTGACAACTCACTGAGAACGCCATCTGTTATTGCATTGGAAGAGCAAGGCAGACTCCGTATAATGAAACCAGACGCATACGACACTTTGGTTGCGCAATATGGGAACTCTGACTAAGCCGCCGGCGAACATTCTCGAATTGCCCTTGGCACAACGGGCTGAAATGGCTCTCAAAGCAGCTGTTGAGAAGGTAGTCGAAGAACATGTGCGAGACGGCCGGCCGCTCTATATCTGGCGCGATGGCAAAGTGGTTGAAGTGTCGGCCCAAGAACTCCGCGAACAACCCACACGGATGCAATAGATCCTGCGCCATTTGTTCTCAGTCCATCAGCATTTCGGCTTTGCGGCTGCGTAGGGGCTAAGCTAGAAACCCTCGCCGCGGTAATCTGAATACTGATCTCGCAGCGGAGGTATCCCATGAAACGCGAAGACGAATTTGCCGCTGATCCTCCTTTCCATTAGAACAGTAAGCGCCGCCTAGGATAAGCGAGGGCACCGGATCGTTCACGGTGACAAGGAACTCATGGAAAAGTTTGGGCGCAACGACTCGGGCCCGTGCCCCCAGCTACGATAGCAACATATGTTGAGCGAATTGACGCGGACTAGCCGCTCGATGAGTGACCAACACGAACTTGAAGAACGAGTGAAAACTGCGCAGGCCGAGTGCGAACGGCTTCGCGAAGAAAACGTGCGTCTCCGTGCAATGCTTAGCATCCACGACCCGGTTCTCGAACACCCAGCCCCGTCGGCACCAGGCTCTGCGCCCACGCCTCTACCCTGCCGCGGCATCACCGAGGCCTCTACACCTGAGCAGAAGATCGCGTTATTTCGGGGCCTCTTTCGTGGGCGAGAGGACGTCTACGCTGTCCGCTGGGAAGGAAAAGGTGGTAAGGCTGGCTATTCCCCGGCTGGCGTCATGGACTGGCAGGCCATTCACGTAGCTAGACCGGAAGAGCGAAAGAAAGTTGCCCGCGAGACGCGGATGCTACTACCCCTCACGGATGACGCCGTTCAAAACCACCTCACGGGGAAACAAACGATAGGAATTTACCCCCTATTACCTGACGAGACGTGCTGGTTCCTCGCTCTCGATTTCGACAAGAAATCGTGGATGGCTGATGCTTGTGCGTTTCTAGCTACCTGTCGGCACTTTCAGGTTCCGGCAGCTGTCGAACGATCGCGATCAGGAAATGGTGCGCACGTTTGGACGTTCTTTGATCGCCCGGTATTGGCTACCGATGCCAGAAGACTAGGGTGTGCCCTGCTGACGAGGACCCTGGAAAAGAGACACGAAATTGGACTCGACTCTTATGACCGACTTTTCCCGAGCCAGGACACCCTACCCAAGGGCGGGTTCGGAAATTTGATCGCTTTGCCTTTGCAGAAGCGCCCGAGAGGACAAGGGAACAGCGTATTCCTAAATGAACTCTTCAAACCTCATTCTGATCAATGGAGACTCTTAGAGTCGGTTCAAAGAATCTCAGCGGACATGCTCGCTCGCCTAATTCAGGAAATCGCGCCCGAAGGAAACACCGTGGGTGTGCGTCTAACCATACCTGATGAAACTGACTCTGAAGCCCCGTGGCTGTGTCGCCCAGCTCGGTCACGGAAGGACGGACGAATCACCGACCCGCTGCCCTCAACCGTTCGACTGGTGATAAGCAATCTGGTCTATGTCGAAAAGAAGGGACTGCCCTCCGGCATGTTAGATCGCTTGATTCGAATTGCCGCCTTTCAAAATCCAGAATTTTACAAGGCTCAGTCCATGCGACTCTCGACCTACGGCAAGCCACGAGTCATATCCTGTGGCGAGAGTTTTCCCGAACACATCGGTCTCCCGAGGGGATGCCTCGAAGAAGTGATTAGAGTCTTCAAAGACCACGGCGTAAAAATAGAGATTCAAGATGAACGAACAACAGGACAGCACATAGACGTGTCTTTTCACGCCGAGCTGCGGCCTGAACAACAAGACGCCAGTACTCAAATGCTCGCTCACGACCAAGGCATACTGAGTGCGCCGACGGCGTTTGGAAAGACCGTTATTGGCGCATACATGATCGGGAAGAGAGCCGTCAACGCGCTGATTCTCGTGCACCGTCGTCAACTGATGGACCAATGGCGCGAGCGATTGGCAGCTTTCCTGGATCTTCCCAGTGGGAGTATCGGACAGTTCGGTGGAGGAAAGACTAAGAGAACTGGCGTGATTGATGTAGCGGTCCTTCAAAGCCTACAGCGGAAAGGTAACGTCGAAGACTTCGTTGCGGATTACGGTCACGTCATTGTGGACGAGTGCCATCATTTATCAGCGTTTACCTTCGAGCGAATTCTTCGCCAAGTCAAAGCAAAATATGTTCTGGGTATGACGGCGACGCTGATTCGAAAAGATGGACACCATCCTATAAGCAACATGCAATGTGGCCCGGTTCGCTTTCATCTCAGCGCGAAGAAGGCCGCAGAGGCCTCGCACGTCGAACACAAGGTCATCCCGCGATTGACTGATTTCGCATGGAACCGCACTGAGCGCGAAATGACGATCCATGATATTTATGCCGCGCTCGTCACCGACCAAAGCAGAAATGAACTAATTATTCGGGACCTTCAGCGAGTTCTGGGTATGGGACGCTCGCCACTCGTGCTGACGAGCCGGACGGAGCATCTCGATTACTTGGCTGGATGTCTGAACGAACTCTGTCCGCATATATTTGTTTTGAAAGGTGGGATGGGTGCTAAGCAAAGGAAGAAGCTTGCTGAGTCCCTCGCAGCCGTTCCTCTCGAGGAGCCTCGTGTGATCCTGGCGACGGGAAGTTATCTTGGGGAGGGCTTTGATGACGCTCGCCTCGACACGCTGCTGCTCGCGATGCCGATTTCATGGAGGGGAACGTTGCAGCAGTACGTAGGACGGCTGCACCGCCTTCACGTGAATAAGAAGGAAGTCCGGGTCTATGACTACGCAGATGTCCAGGTTGCTATGCTGGCTCGGATGTACAAAAAAAGACTGTCAGGCTATGCGGCGCTTGGTTACACGGTAGTAGATGGTCTCGAAGACTAGGACATAAGGGGCCTCTACGGGTCGGAAGCAGGGCGCCCCTTCTCGTGTTTACCTACAATGTGCGAATGAGCGTCCGACCTGCATGATCGCTGCCTTGGTGTCTTTGGTGTCCGTTTAGGGCGAGAATTAGAACCAAACAACTGAAAATCTTGACACTATTGAAGCAGTAGAAATCGGAGAAATCGCCAGTATTCATGCGCTTTTCAGGCATGTTGCTGAAAAGATTGCAGGATGCTCGAAGAGACTGGGTGAGTATCCCACCCTCTCCGCCATTTTTTTTAATGGCAAGAAAAAAAAAGGGTTAGGCGCCGAAAGAAAATTTTCTACAAAAGTTTTCTACGGAATCTGAGGACTTCGCAAAAAGCCAGTATTAGGCAAAAGCGAGGAAATCAGATGCCCCACCCAAAGTTCCCGCTGTACAAGCACATCAAAATCAGCGGCACGTGGCGTTACTGCCGAGCAGCGATCGACTCCAACGGGAAGGTCAAGCCCCACGTTATCGTTGTCGGCGGACAGGAAGAGAAGCACGAAGAAGGCTCCTACTGCATCCGCCACAAAAAATCCTGGATCGAAGTTGGCACCGATCCGCTCGCAGCACAGCGGATGCGCAGCAAGCTCGTTGACCAAACCGAATACACGGCGGTGCAGCCGGCAGCTATCACGAAGGGCATGTCGCTGGCGCAAGCCTCCGAGAAATACTTCACCAATCTCGAAGCTCGGGGGCTGGACACCAAAAGCATCCGAGCGTACCGCACTGGCGTCGATCCGTTCGTCCAGACCTGTAAGAAGGCGTGCGTTGAAGACGTGATCAAGCAAGACATGATCGACTTCATGGGCTGGCTCCGCAAGCAGCCGTTGCCCATTCGAAGTAACTCCAATCCTGAACGCACCTATAGCTGGTTCCGTTGTAGCCCACCTTGTGAAATGCCTTGAATGCGGCCCGAAGAATCTTTTCGCGAGTATCCCCCTTCTTCATCGTTGCCAACCTCCAGCACCCGTTTTGCCACGAAAGTTGCTCATTAACTGCGGATATGGAGTCAAGGGCAGGTTAGTGATGGACGTCAGGTTCCGGTGTAAGTGAATAATGCTTTCCTCAGCGCTCGTCTCCCATGAAACAATCGTCCTTTCGCAGCCGCCACTGAGACGCCCGTCATCTCGGCTGTTTCCTCGATGGAAAGCTCTCGCAACTGAAACTCAACAGCCTGCCGAATGGTCGGTCGTAGCTCGCAGATCGCTTCCCGGAGAATTCTTTCCGTCTCGCGTTGCGCACACAGCTTTTCCGGATTCGCGGAAGGGTTCGGTACATCCCACCCAGTTCCATTTCCGTCCAACTCGCCGGAACCTATGGATATTTCCCGCGAACTACGTTTCTTGCGAAGCGTCATAAGGGCTGAATTGATGGCGATGCGTGTCAACCATGTGGAGAAGCTGGACCTGCCGTCAAAGTTCTTAATGTGAATGAAGGCTCTCAAAAAAGCATTCTGGAGCGCGTCCTCTGCGTCTTCGCGATTTCTGGTGATGCGCTGCGCAGTCTGAATAAGCTTTTGCGTAAGAGGTTGGCACAGTGCGCCCAAGGCCTCCGCTTGCCCTTGCTTTGCTGCCGCTACCAAGGCCTGTTCGCACATTGGTGTCGCCTCCCCAGGTATTACAGCGGAATGATGAAATGTATTTCTTCTGCGAACAAACCTAGATGGAGTCCTCTTTTGATTACCCGATGGCGGTTGGGCGCACTACAACTTTAGAGGGGGATGAGAACCAC
This sequence comes from Acidobacteriaceae bacterium, assembly GCA_030838075.1. Lineage (GTDB taxonomy): Bacteria > Acidobacteriota > Terriglobia > Acidiferrales > UBA7541 > Acidiferrum. The sequence goes on along the minus strand of JAUTXJ010000102.1, from coordinate 412 downwards.
CCTAGAGGTACGGGATCTCTGACATTAGGGAGAATCTCCCGAGGCAGCGTACTATCATTCTGCTTTGACATGGTTGGACGAAGAAAGGCGAACTTGACTCTTCGCCAAACGAGACGCAAGCAGTCAGGCCTTGCCCTGCCGGCAAGTTTATGCCTCGCCACGGCGTTGCTCCTTGCTTCGACCCCGTTAGCCACTAAAGGCCAAAGCCTTCGCCAGCTGTATCACCGGAGTTGGACAGTTCGAGAAGGTGCGCCGACCAGTATTACCTCGATCGCTCAGACTGCCGATGGCTTTCTCTGGCTCGGAACGGACAATGGCCTCGTTCGATTTGACGGTGAAAGTTTTGAACCCTACCACCCATCAAGCGGAGGAGATCTTCTCTCAGGCTATATCTCAGTCGTCACCGCGATGC
>JAUTXJ010000077.1 GCA_030838075.1 Acidobacteriaceae bacterium | reverse complement strand
GCCTTTGCCAGCTGTTTCACAGCTTTCCAGTCCCCTGCTTCGCATGCGCGTAGCAGTTGCCCAACCGCACTTTCGGAGAAGAAATGCTCAGCGGTTTCGCCAAGCGAATGTCCACCACCCTTCAACTCCCGGGGCCGCTCCTGTTGTGGTCCTGAGCTGAATAACATAAAAAATCCGAGGACACTTGTGGTCGTGTTTTGCATTTTTTATCCGCCACTGCATCGAAGGCACAGGCAACCACAATCCGGGAGCGCCGCGAAACTTCTGAATGTTTCAACAGGAACGAAGGCAATGGTCAATTATTGCCATTAGGTTCTAAGGCTAGCAATTCTGAAAACTCCTGCGCTGGGCAAATCTCGCAAGTCCTATCAGCCGCGCGCTCCGTATCCGCCCGGTCCCGGCCACTCAGGAGTGAAGCCACATAGGAACGTAAGCTCCGGAGAGCCACGAGTCAGTGGCATCAAAATTTTCCAAAGGGCAAGTGATAACCTTGACGCCCGGTTCGCCAACTGCAAGCACACCATTGAATGGCCACGCTTACACTTTGCGGGTCGCCAGTCTGCTGGACGTGTAGTGCCCAGGGTTAGCATCACAACGCTGTTTGTGGAGACTCTCAAGAGCCTTGTCTTCAGCCTCGTTCCAGCGATAGGCGGGTTAAGTTGGATCGTATACCGCCATTCGTCGGGCGTAGCACTAAATCTGCGGTATTTTCGTGGCGGAATAGGGTCTAACCCGCAGAAAACATGAACATGAGGGATCTTCGGCGACCATTGGCGGTGCACTTTTGATGATGAATCTGGTCGAATCTACATAGCGGAATGATATGCCAACCCATCGGGAGCTTTAATACTCTTCCTCGACGCCGGGCGGCTCAATAGCTTGTTCCCAATGTCTCTTTTCAACGACCACGACATCACCAAAGTAAGTCTTGAAATTCTTTATAATGTGGAGAATCTCATCTTCATCTAGATCAATTCCACAGACGCGACACCGAATCAGGCCCGCCGGTACATCAATTCGAATCGTTGAAACACCGAAATCTTGTGGCAATACGGGCACGTCAGGCTTGCACCGCCATCTGGAAAGTCAGGTTTGCGCGGCCAGAGCGGGTCAAACGGAGTAGTCGAAGACCTTGGCGGAATCTCGCTGTGGTTGAAAATGGTGTAGCAACCCGGACAACTGAGAACCCAATGCGCCGTGCGTCGTTCCGAAATGGGAACTATTGCCACTATGCGCTGACACTAACAGGAGGGGCAGCGGAGGCCATACCGCAGACTGCCGATAAACCCTCAGACGGTAGGCCGGGCGACGGAGGGAAGGCCGCCTTGTGCGCTGTGATATATAAGAGCGCAGGAGAAGTTTTGATGGCGACCCCGCGAGAGATAGACGCCGACCAGGCGGTCCAAGATGTGCTCAATGCGTGGGGAACCCTTCGTACAAGCCGCCCAGAGCCGCAACGCCTATCCACGGATTTCACGGCACTGTTCGCGAAAATGCAGGCCTACCGCGACGCGAAGAATATTGCTGACAACAGCCGTGCACGCCATAAGCTAACCGAGCAAGAGGCAGCCGACGAAAGAGCAACGAAGAAAGTATTCCTGGACGCTTACCGGGCGTTTTACGAGGCTCGATAGCGCACGCTGCAGAACCTTGAACCGAGAGCCATAGCCGACAGAAAGCAAACGTCAGGGAAGACCGCACGGTAAAAGCGGATAGCTGAGAAGGAAAGTCCGGAAAGCGGACAAAGCGCCTGTGCTATACAGGACTGTCTTATTCGTCGCAGAGGGCCAGCATTGAAGGATGACACAAACCAGGAAGCCCGCGAGGGCTATCGATGAAGTAAGGGCAGAGTTGGGAAGGCCCAGAAGAGCCGCGTCCGCTCAGCGCAGACTGATGCTAATAGACAACCTCCGAGGGTACGAATGCAGTGTATGTGAGTGCCGGTTCCCTGAGACGCGCCCGCCACCAGGTCAAACTCCGGTTGAATCGCGCCGGCTTGAAAAGGAACATAGGGAAAGAGAGTTCGCCGGACACGTATGCTCAGAACGAGGATGGCCGCAGGATAGGCAATGGAGAAAGATAGACCAGCCGTACAACTGAGGAAGAAAGCAGCGATGAGTAGGGAAAGGGAAAGAACATGGCACCGCACCAGCTATTCTATTTGAAGGCTGTCCCGATAGTGCAGAATTCCTGGGTAGAAGATAGCAAAGAGGCTACTGGCTTCCTGACCGAGCGCGAGGCACAAATGGAGAAGAGCCAGTACAAGGACGCATCCGGCGTAGAGCCCAAGGATGGACGGTTCTACGTGATGAAGCTTGCACCGAGTTAGACGCTGGTAAGGGCAGCCCGAAGACGCGCAGATTGAGGCATAGCAGAGAGCGCGGCCCCGACCGATATCCGCTGCGCACACGAACAGAGTGCGACCTGACGTAGAAATTAATTCAATTTTATTTTCTATTTCGGGCGTTCTGCGTGTAAAACTAGCATGTTTTGTTTCTCCGCGAGGACATCAGCGCCGCGTTACTTTAGACCCGCGCAAAATTCGCCTGTAAGCCTCATGCTGACCGTCATGCTTTTCCCAGATAGTTGGCGATCACTGCGCCGCAGGCTTCCACAAACTCTTGTTCTGGTTTGGTGAATGTGTCACTAAAGTAGCTCTCGATGTCGAGTTCGGCCGCGAGCTTCTTTCCCACGAAAATGGGTACAACGATTTCAGATTTCACCATAGACGATCCCGCAAGATATCGTGGATCTTTGGAGACGTCCTGAACGACCACAACGCGTTTGCTGGTCGCTGCCAGACCGCACAATCCAAAGGTAAGTTGAATTCGCTTATTCGGCGTAAAGCTGCCCGCAAAAGGCCCTACGATTAGGAAGTTTGAATCGGTCGGATCGATTAGATAGAAGCCGGCCCAGTTGTAGCGCGGCATCGTCTCATGGAGCCGCTTGGCAATTCGCTCCATCACGGACTGGACGTTCGGAGCCGTCGTGGCATAACCGCGGAATTCTTGCAGAAGCTCTTCATGCGGTTTCGTCATGTCTGATTCCGGATTATTCTAGGCATTCAGAAGAATTTTCAGCAACAAATCCAAATTGTCACCGTAAGTATGCCATTGAACTGGCGTTGGTAGACCGCTTACTCGATTGTGCCGAGGGAACGGTGCCAGGTGTCGGGAACATCCAGGAAAGAAGCCCGACTCGGTAAAGGCGCTCCGGCTCTCCACTGGCTTTGAGTAGCCACTGGCGTAAAAGCGTTTGGCTTTTTAGCGATAGACCGACATTCTTATGCGTTACCAGGGGAAGAATCTATTCGTCGCGGAATGCAAATTCTGGCGCGGAAAATGGCGATAGATAAAGCGATGCAATAGCCCAAGGCGTTAGCGGAAGTTTTTCCAGTGGTGCTCGTCCTTGCTCGCTCCACAGTTTTTTCTTGCGCCGCTGGCCTTCGTTCATCGCTAGCGCCTGCAGCTGATTCATGATCCGCGGGCGCATCTGTACCAGCCGATGGCGTCCCAATTACCCGAGATAAGTTACGCGGACTGCGAGAAAGCGCACGAGAAGAAATTATCGAGCCAGGCTATGTAGAATACAAAGGAGGTGCTATATGAGAGACGAGATAGCTAAAGAGATCGTCGACGAATTGCATTTGATTCGAGAAGAACTGCAGAATCTTACGATGGCCATTAGGTCTAAGGCTAGCAATTCTGAAAACTCCTACGCTGGCAAATCTCGCAAGTCCTATCAGCCCCGCGCTCCGTACCCCCCCGATCCCGGCCACTCGGGAGTGAAGCCACATAGGAACGTAATCTCCGGAGAGCCACGACGTCAGTGGCATCAAAATTTTCCAAAGGACAAGTGATGACCTTGACGGCCGGTTCGCCGGCTGCAAGCACACCATTGAATGGCCTAGCAGAAGAAACAACAGAAGCCGGGGATCAACTCCTGCAACACTCTATCTTGTAAGTTGCGATGGTGACGGCCTGTCTTTATGGCTCTACCTCGTACACCTCGACGTAGGCTTCTTTGACTCCTCCGCCCTGAATGATACGGCTTACAACCCAGGCCACTCTCATTCGAATCGCCCGGTCATAATTTTTACCACGTGAAGGCGGCGATGCGTGGTCCTCGGCTGGTTTTCAACAATACATTGCGGGAGTGCAGTTCTTCGAGGGATACCGCACCTGGCGGTCCTTCAACAGTCACGTCGAGGTGCGCGGTCCCTTGTTTTGCGATATAGCGAATGCTAGAAATCATCAGCGGATGGGGGGGCACCTCACAACGAATCAAAACATCAATGTCACTTTTATCGGTCGTCACTGGTAGGCCCGTCGCGAGCTGGTACCCAACACCGCCGACCGGCCCCCAAACAAATTTTTCTCTACAGCTGAGCTCGTCAAATGCCGTCAAGACATCCTGCAAGGCTACGGAAATTCCTGCAGGATTCTTGTGCCAGCGTCGTTCTGATGCTAATGATTCAGGCGTTCGCAGACTTCTCACATCTGTCAGCTTTACCAACGCTGCAAAACGCAGTTCCCGACTCCCTCCCCTGATGCCGACTGCAGCGAAACCCGGCGGTGCCTCCGCGCGTCGCACTACAACAACCGGCATGCCGTTGAGAGCTTCACGCACCCATGCCGGCTGAGACTCCGGACGTAATTTCGAACCTTCCGCGATCCAGAGAAGATCGTGCGGTCTTACATCTCCATCGACCATTGCGATTCCAACCTTCTTCGTACTTCGAGTGACATCATTCGCGATTCACGCCCTGCAGCTGAATCCAGACGCGCACGTGGGGTTATTACATTCGCGCGAGCCCTTCGAATCGCTTGCAATATTTCAGTGCGCACTTCTTCAACCGATTGCGTACTCGGTTTGTCGGGGTCGTTGACTTTCAATAGGTGACTTATTCCTCCAAGGCTCGCGAACGATTGCACGTCCCGGGCCGTCGAAGGAGCGATCTTCGCCAGTGCCGCGACCTCGCGCAGGCTTCGGCGCGTTACCCTCGCCACCGATGCTTCCGACATTACATGGATTTCCACTCCAGTGTCATCTAGCGCGAGAATTTCGCTGGCTTGTAGTCCATGCGCTAGAAAAGCTCCCGAAATTGCTTTGCCGACAATTAGCGCGACGACAGGATGACTAAATTCCCTGGCAGTGATGTAGGCATCTACCGCAGCAGCCAATGAGAGGTGGATGCCCAATTGTTCTTCATGCAATCCGAAAGCCTGTCCGGGTACATCAACGATGGCTAATATCGCGCGCTTGGTTTTTCCGGTCGCGTTATCGTTATTAATAGCCTCCCAGACAGCGCTAGCGATTCCCCATCCTTCCTCGACTCCCATTTGTCCTTGGCAAGCGCGAGGAAATCGCGCCACGGGGTTGGGAACTACACTAATCGCGCGGACCGGCTCCGTACCCCACTGCGCGTCACCAACAAGAAGCGATTTTCCGTCCGCACGTTCATCCGCGTTCTCCATCAGCGCGTTGTGCCATCGTCGCCCGCGACTAGAAAAATCTGTCTTTGCGTCGTCAGGTTTTAAACCCGGCATCGTGTGCTCGTGGATTTTTTGGATTTGCGCCGCTACGTCACGGGCTCTCGCGATCGTTCCGTGCCGGCTTCCCTTAACACCGGTATTTATCTGAGCGAGGATAGCCCCTCTTACAGCCTCAACAGAATCGTCCACCAATGAATCAATTTGTCCCATCGCGAGTCTTCGGCGACAGCCAAGGGTCTGCCAGATCAGCACTCGATCGTGCGCGTCAAACTCATCCGTTCCCGCCTCCTGCTCAATCACTTCAGGCCCGTTAAGCCCCAGCCTCCCTACCTCGCTTCCGATGAGGAAAGTGCATAGCGCGGCAGCGATCGCCATCCCACCAAAACACCCGACACGCCCGGCGATCACGCCAATGACTGGAACGAATTCGCGCAACGCCACGATGGCGGAGTGAATTTCGCTGATCGCCAACAATCCAAGGTTGGCCTCTTGCAGGCGAATTCCCCCAGTGTCAAAAATAAGCACCGGAAAAACGAGTTTCCCTTCACGGACATCCTTCAAGGCTAATTCGAGAGCGCCTGCGATCTTGGCGCCATTAACTTCGCCGACCGAACCGCCCTGAAATTCGCCTTCCAGCGACAGCACCAGCGCGTTTTTGTCCCCGAGCTTTCCTCGCGCTATGACTACGCCATCGTCACTCTGCGGAACTATTTGCTGGAGTGGCAAATGCGGGGATTCCAGTCGAGCAAACGGATCGAGTAACTCGCGAAAAGTGACGGCGTCCAGCAGAGAGCGTGCGCGATCTCGTGCCGTCCTCTCCGCAAAGCTGTCACTTTTCATTTTCGCGATTCTTCCAACGCTTGTTCCAGGCGCAGCAGCACGATAGGCGGTGAAGCTCCTCCGTCGTTAATTTCGATCGCTGCCGCGACATCGTGGCGTCCAAAAAAAGTTCGCAGAATTGCTGTCCACTCTTCGCGGTATCCGACTACACTCGTGCGCACGCGAACCTTCGACACCGGAGAAAATTCCGGCTCCAGCAGTACCTCGAGATTTCCCGAGGCCACCACGCCGACTTGTACTCGACGTTGGATAAACTGCCGCCCGGCGCGAAATTCAAAATGTAACGTTTCCAATTTCTTCTCCCTGCAACTCAAAACTACGCTCAATAAAATCGAGAAAAAGTACTCCGGCCAATAAATCTGCACTGCCACCCGGGGACGCATTCAAATTGAGCAGCACGTGATCCAGGTCGTATAACGCGCGAAAACCATCAGCCGTCGAGGTTCCACCCAACTGCAAAATTGTCTTTGCACCTGCCTTTGTCAAAGACAAAGCGGTAAGGCCTCCACGATGCAGCAGGCAGGTATCATCCAGGTCCGTCATGATCGCGACGAGAGCGTTCAGTCTCGCGAATTGTTCTGCGAGTCCTTTTGACCTCGAGCTCCTCAGCATGGGCAAACCGATCTCTCTAATGTGACGGAAGCCGCCGCCGGCTTCCCCTCGAGCACCACTCACTCCGAATCGTTGACAGGCTTCCAACCCGTGAGACTTGACGCATGATGTGTAGGAGTCAGGGAGACGCGCGATTCGTGACGCTTGCGCACAAATATTCTCGGCAGATTTTCCGTTCGGCAACATGGCAACTCCTGCGCATAGCAATCCTAGCGTCCATATCGCGCCGCGGTGGGTATTCACTCCGCCAGTGGCACGCAGCATCTTTAGTTCGCCTTCGCGGCCCAACTGAGCCAGCCTTTCTCGCAAGCAAATACTTTCGCTAGCTTGCCATGCTTCGTCCGCAATACCGGCGAACGTTGGCCGTAATGATCGCGCAGAACGTTGCAGCAGCTCGAGATCCATGTCGCAGTGCGCGCCACTACCGCGCGCATCTACAAGCGCGGGCTTCGGAGTGAGATTCGCCTCTTCAATCAAGGACCACACCGCGATGTCAGCCAAAAATTTTGGGAGTGACCTGCGCCCGCAACATCCGGCATTCGAAGCGCCGGCACGCCACGTGTCAGCATGCGGACTCTCGACCTGTACGCAAACGTTCATCACCAGCTCCGAAATTTCATCGGTGGGTTGTACAGGCCGCCCGACCATTCCACGAGCTCCTTGACGCTATGCGCCGCGAGTAGCGACCGGCGAGCATCCGACCGCCGAATTCCCAAATCCTCCGGCAACGCCACGATTCCCCGTTTCCTTAAGTCGTCCGTGGCTTCGCGCGAACTTTCCGCACCCAGGGCCGTTACTCCTGCAATCGCGCAAATTGCGGCGCGCCGCTCTCGCAGACTGTTAACGCGATATAGGTATGCAATGCCTTCTTCGGTCACCACATGAGTGACATCGTCGCCATAAATCATGATTGGCGGAACCGCCAAGCCTGCGTCCCGTCCTACGGCGATAGCATCGAGCGTTTCCACAAACGAAGGCTGCATTCCTTCGCGGAAAGTCTGCACCAGCTGCACGACAATCTTTCGTCCGCGAAGGTGTTCACCACCTTCAGAACTCATTTCCAGCCAAGCGGGGGTTGCGTGGCGCCTACCTCGCGCATCGCTGCCCATATTGGGAGCTCCGCCAAAGCCGGCAATTCGCCCGGTAGTGGCCGTAGAGGAATTCCCTTCCCCATCCATTTGCAATGTCGACCCAATAAACAAATCCGTCGCATACAAGCCCGCCATTTGGCTGAACGCGCGGTTCGAACGAAGTGAGCCGTCGGCGCCAGTGAAAAAAATATCTGGTCGCGCTGCTATGTAAGGCTCCATGCCGACTTCGCCTCCGAAGCAATGCATGCTCTCAACCCATCCGCTCTCGATGGCCGGAATGAGAGTTGGATGAGGATTGAGAATCCAGTTCGTACAGATCTTTCCACGCAGCCCCAGCGATTCTCCGTACGTTGGCAGCAACAATTCGATGGCGGCCGTATCAAAACCGATTCCATGATTCAGACGGCGCACACCATGCCGCTCATAAACTCCGCGGATCACCAGCATGGCCATCAATATTTGAACGTCCGTGATCAATGCGGGATCGCGCGTGAATAGGGGTTCGATCGCGTATGGTCGATCGGCCACTACCACCAGGTCTACCCACGAACCGGGTATATCAACGCGCGGCAGGCGCTCGCGAATTTCGTTCACCTGCGCCACCACCATCCCGTCACGAAAAGCAGTGGCCTCCGCGATCACCGGCGTCTCTTCCGTGTTCGCGCCGGTGTAGAGATTTCCCTCTTTATCAGCACAGTCCGCGGCGATAAACGAAACGTTCGGCGTTAGATCAATGAAGTAACGACCGTAAAGTTCCAGGTAGGTGTGAATACCGCCGATCTGAATTTGCGACTTGGCCACCATGTCGGCCAGACGGAAGGCTTGAGGCCCAGAGAACGAAAAGTCTACCCGGTCAGCGATTCCGCGCGCAAACAAATCCATGTGTTCCGGGCGGCTTAGTACCGAGATTAAGAGGTGTAGCCCATGTATTCGCTCTGGATCGACTTGCGCCAATTTGCGGGAGAGAAAATCGGCTTGCTTCTGATTGTTGCCTTCGAGGCAAATTCGGTCCCCCGGTTCGACCAACTGTTCCAGGGCCTCGATGATTTTCCCGCTGTCTAATACTCGACCGCTGCAGTATCTGGCAACGCGCTGCAACCTTCCGTTCTTGCGCTCACTGCGCGTCGTCCAGGATTTGGGGGGGGAAACCTCCGCGCTGTTCATGGGAAGACCACTGCTCCGGGTTTAGAATTCGATCGCGTTCATCGCTCGCCTAAATTCCTGAACTATGCGGCAAATATAAAAAGCCTCAATTCGGCAGAACTTGCCCGCGAGTCTCTTGCGCAAACGGGATAATTAGAAGTCCCAATGCAAAAGCCACGGCCGTGTACGCCACCGGTTTCCCTATCGTTCCGGCGTGGCGCACCATTGCGCCGATCATGAAATTAACGCCAGCTCCGATGAAACGTCCGAATGAAGTAACGAACGCAAACGCCGTCGCCCGTACGGATGTTTCGTACTGCTCGGGAAGCCATAAACTAAACAAAGTAAAATTTCCGCCAAAAAATCCCAGGAAAAATAAACAGGTGATAAACGTTTTTAAGCCATCGTCCAGATAAAATGCCCATCCGAAACTCAACCAGATGCACACACTCATGCCCAGAAAATAGATGGCCAGAGTCTTTTTTCTTCCAAGGTGTTCCGCTAATTTGGGTGCCATGAGGCACCCCAGAATTGTTCCGATGGAAAGAATCGCCGTTCCTATGGACGCCACCTTGGATGCTTGCGCCATCGACATGCCGGCCTTTTTCGCCAAGGTGATAATCGCGGTAGGCTCGTAAACCGCTCCCGCCCACAGCCCGATGATTGCGACGGTAAGCAACGCGGCATTCACGACGGTTTTCCGGCGATACTTCGCGGAAAAAATTTGAGCAAGTGATCCTTGATGCCGCGGCCCCTCGGCCGTCCTTTTCCACCGCTCCGGCTCTTTAACTCGCAAGGTAATAAGGACGGAAATAATCACCGGAGTCAGGCCGCAGAGAAACATTGCGCGCCATCCGAATCGCGCGCCAATCGTGTAGTTCAGCGCCGCAGCAATGAAAAATCCAAAGTAATAGCCCGTCTGCAAATATCCGGCGCCCATTTTTCGCCGGTCTTCCGGCCAAGCTTCCGCTACGTACGTTCCCGCGAGTGCCCACTCGCCACCGATGCCGATGCCCGCCAGCAACCGAAACAATCCTAACTGCCACACATTCGCGGCCAGGGCCGCCGCGCCAGTGAACACTGCGTAAGCCAAAATAGTGGCCGCCAAAACCCGTGTGCGCCCAAAGCGGTCAGCGACCGGCCCCCAGATAAAAGAGAGTCCCCAACCCACCAGAAACAGCGCGAACAAAATGGACCCGGCAAGGCCGACGTTTTCAGGCGTCTTGGCTATTCCAGATTTGGGTAGCAACTCTGATAGCGCTGGACTCAAGACCAGCGCATAAATAAAGGAATCCATGCCGTCGAGGGTCCATCCGGACCAGGCGCCCCAGAAGCCGGTGATCTGCGCCGATGTCAGTTTTGTAATTGCCATTCATTCCCGGAAGCGACTGTCTGTAAAATTGCGCTAGCAGAGTAGCGTTAACACTACCTGATTCCAACAACCTAACTGCGGAGACGCGATATACGGCAGTCTAGCTTCTTGCTATCGGTCGTGAGTTAAACCAGGGTTAATTTGCGTTCATCTGCAGTTGGTCTTTCCAAATTTCTCCGCATTCCGGAGCGAGGACCGAAACAATGTGTACCGGACCCGCATACCCGACGCGGCTGAAATAAAATTAATGTTGTTTTCAGCCCGTCCCCTTGCTCGCTGACATACACTACGTCGTCGCGACTTGCCGCGAACGTTTCATAACACGCAGTTCAGCGAGTATAAAAACAATTACGGAGTGAAAGATGAAAAGCTGCCTCGTCGTCCTTTGTGCTTTCTGCATTGTCGCAACTGCGCCCACTCACGCTCAGACCAACCAACCCATGAAGCTGGTGCAGACCATTGAACTGCCCAACGTCGAGGGATACTTTGATCACATGGCCGTGGATGTCAAAGGCCAGCGCCTCTTCCTTCCAGGCGAAAATCAACGCACCATCGAGGTCATCGACCTTCGCGCCGGAAAAGTCATTCACACTATCACCGGCTTCGGCGGCGACCCGCGCAAGACCATTTACCTGCCGGAAACAAATCAAATCTGGGTGGACGATGGCGACTCGACCGTCAAAGCCTTCAGTGGGGATACTTACGAATTGGTGAAGACCGTTCCTTTGTCCGGATATGATAAAGATAAGGACTCCAAGAAAGTTCCCGACAACGGTGTCTATGACCCTGCCACGCATCTCTTTTACCTGGGCGATCGCTCGGACTCCACACCTAACGCCGGGCCCAAAGGTTCCATCGAAATTGTCGATCTAAAAAGCGGCACCCTGGTCGGCTCCATCGACGTAGACGGCAAGAATCCAGCAGGTCTGGTCCTCGACCCTTCCTCCCCTAAACTTTATGTGGTAATGGGCGACACCAGCCAAGTGGTGGCTATTGATCTCCAAAAGCGCGCAGTGATCGCAACATGGCCAATCACGGGAGGCCCCGAGCCCCACGCCGTCGCAATTGACGCGCCCAATCGACGTTTATTTATCGGTAGCCGCGTAAAGCGCAGCCACATTTACAAACCCGGCAAACTGGTGGTGATGAATGCGGACACCGGAAAAGTAATCGACGCCATTGACACCGAGGGCGGTGTGGATGAAGTAGAGTGGGAGCCGCATACACGGCGCATTTATTACACCGGAACGACCGGCTTCGTGGAAGTATTTAAACAAATTGACGCGGATCACTATCAAAGTTTAGGGAAAGCAGCTACCGGCGCAATCGCCAAAACTTCTTTGTTGTGTCCCGAGCTCAATCGCTTTTACTCCGCCGTCCCGAAGCACGTCATCTTGACGCCGCCTGTTCCACAGTCAAAGGAAGCAACCATCGAAGACGCGCATGTCATGGTTTACGAAGTATTGCCGTGATTTTCACCCGGATTTCAATCTGGGGACTCGATCTCGCATGAATCCCCGATGCGTTTTGATCGCTTCAATTTTATTTTTTCCGCTGGTGGCTGGCGCGCAAGAGCAAAGCGTCGTCCCACTTAAGTTGGAGCCGCATCATCACCTCGTTCTGCATAACGATTTCGTGAACGTTTATTCTGTTCGGGTAGAACCACAGGACTCCGTTCTGCTGCACAAACATGACTTCGATGCTATCGGAATCATGTTGAGCGACGCTGAGATTACCGTCAGGGTTCCTGGTAAACCTGATTCTCACCAGACAGTAGTCGCTGGCCAGTTGCGTTTGCAGCAGGCAGGCTACATCCATTCGACGGCCATCGACGGCGACACTGCTTATCGTAATGTGACGGTTGAATTTCTCTTGCCGCAACAGGAGCGCCGCAACATTTGTGGTGGTGTAATTTCCGGACAGCCCCTAAATTGCCCATCGGCGCAGACGGATAGTTCAGCTTTTTCGGAACAATCCCAATTTGAGACCAATCAAACTAAGATTAGTCTGATCCGGCTTAAACCGCGGCATAGCTTTACCTTAACTGCCTCGGCTCAGAACCGATTGATTGTCGCGCTCGATGACACTGCTGTCGTAAGCGGCGCAAACAGTCCCCCGAAAACGCTGCGAATCGGAGATATTTTGTGGCGCGATAGTAATAGCCCGGGGGAAGTTTTCGAGAATACCGGCAGCAAAGAAGCGCGTTTGATTACCTTCGTTTTTACAAACGAACACTCCGCGGAATAATCTGCTTCAGAAATGTTCTTATTTGCCGGCCTCGAACAGTTTATTTTTTGTTGGAATTTGTTGCGCGAGTTCCTCGCCGACCTGTTTAGCAAGCTTGGCGGCTTCCGATTCCTGACCATCGCTGTAATTGAAACCCACGACAATTAATCCGACGGTATGCCCGGAGCTGTCTAACAGCCGCTCTAATACGGTCGTAGACTTGCCTTTCATCTCCATTACCGGAATACCTTTTTCCACCACGTGAAGGTCCGCACAAGACGACTTCTTCCCGATTTTTCCGGAATCGGTGGAGGCGAAAATCACGCTGTTCTTGGATTTTGGCGTTTTGCCGTGCAAGCCCAGGTAAATTAGGTCCGGTTTGTGCTTTGCAGCGACCTCATCGACCAGTCGTTGCCCAAGAAGTTTTTTGCTGTCTTGGTCCTGGGCTCTCAGTGGTCCCGCCAATAACTCGGCGAGAGCTAATACAGCGATTGTGACAAGAGCGCAAGTCACTAGCTTCGGTCCTACGATTCGTGATGTAACAATTGCATTTCGAACGCGTTGCAGTAAAAACATTTACATGACTCCTCGGTTTTTTTATTTTTAGAAAATAGAGTCTATGCTGCAGAAAATGCGAGTCACAATCTGCTGCCGCATTTGCGGGATTGCCACTCTAGTCTAGAATCAAGTCACTGTAAGCCGACTTAATTCACGATTACTTTTTATTTATGTTTCCCGTTTCAGGAGGAGTTCGGCTATCGGAGCAAAGCAACCACGAAACAAAACGGGAGAAAACATTTGCGGCCCTTGCGTTGGAAAGAGCGATCCCGCCGCAGAGTTTTTTAGAAACTTAACTGTTGTCGTCGCCGGTTACCGTGACATCTTTACTGATTGACCGGCGCATTAATATTCACGTTTTTGGGTTGAAGTTTGGCGCTAACTTCCGGCGGGAGTTGATCGGCCTTAGCCAACAGCGCACTCACCTGCCACATCTGAGTTTCCGAAAGAGATTGCTTAAATCCCGGCATCCCAGAAAGTCGGATGCCATTCTTTACCTTCCAGAAGGATTCGCCAACCGGATCATCTGTCACCATGTCTTCCTTGTCGAGCAGTTGTGGCGCATGAGGAAACATTCCTTTCGCGGCGTCCGGCTTGGACTGATTTGGCAAACCATGACAAAACGCGCAGTCTTTCTGATAAATATCTGCTCCCGCTGCCAGATCAGCGGTGCTAAAGGTTGAAAGATCGCGCTTGGGTTGTTCTGCCTTAATCCTGGATTTCCTGCCAATCTTCGCAAAAAATGTTTCCATTGGCATGGCCACATCGGCCGTGGCCACCGGCGCGTGTCCCGTCGCAACGTATAAATATAAAGCCGCGGGCAGAATTGCCAAGCCGACAACGACACCCAGCAAAAATCTAGCGGTAGGATTCAATGGCAGTCACCCCTGTAGATTCCAATCAGTTTGTGTGCGAGGTTCGCCTCATGGACCAATAGAATCGGCTTCAGTAGCGAAACGAACCCGCTTGACGGATTCTAATGAGGAACCCCCAACCGTCAAATTAATATTTGTTCAGGTCCAGGATGATACGCCCTGGACCTCGCAGCACTTTCATGGTGCGGGTTCTTTCGTCCGGAATATTTTTTTGGTCCAAGCACGGCTGGCGGGCGGATGCGATGAAGTTGCATTGCGGAGCTTATACTAGGGTTTTCACTGTGTCGATCGCGATGTAAATTAAACTGAACGCAAATTCTCGGCAGTGTTACCAACGCTGCATTTCATCCGGGCGTGACTGCTACCCCCAAAAAAAGTGATACATCAAATCTGAATAATTATTAATTTTCGATTAAGTACATTCCTTATGCGGCTGGACTAGACTCCGCTTCACTTAGGGGGCATTCAATGGTCTTCCGTTTTAGTTCCTTGAGGAATTCTGTGCTCTTTGCAACCTTTCTGCTTTGGTTCGCGGCTGCTTCTTCCCTGCCAGTGAGTGCGCAGGTTGCTGGGGGAACTCTATCGGGCACTATCAAGGACCCTTCTGGCGTAGGGATTCCAAAAGCGGAAGTTGTAGTGGCTAACCTGGCCACCGGCGTCTCCCGATCCGTGACCACCGATGACGACGGTTTTTATACCGTCGTTAATCTGATGGCTGATCAATACGACGTGACGGTCACCGCCAACGGCTTCAGCACCGAGATACGGAAGGGAGTGACCATCAGCGTTGGTGATCGAACGTCGATAGACTTGCTGCTTAAGGTCGGCGAGGCCTCCAAAATCACTATCGTAGTGACGGGGGAAACCCCGCAGGTGCAGCTAGCGTCTTCAACCATCAGCGACGTGGTCAACGAAACCACGGTACGCGAGCTTCCGCTCAATGGTCGCAGTTGGACCGATCTGACCACCTTGCAGGCGGGCACAAACGCCATCGTCACACAGCCGTCTTTCGCTACCGGTTCCGACCGCGGCAATCGCGGCTTCGGGTCGCAGGTGACGATTTCCGGTTCTCGTCCACAGCAGAACAACTACCGCCTCGACGGGATAAGCGTGAATGACTACGCTAACGGCTCGCCAGGCAGCGTCTTGGGTGGAACTCTCGGAGTGGACGCCATCAAGGAATTCTCGGTGTTAACCAGCAACTACTCCGCCGAATACGGGAGAACTTCCGGCGGCGTGATTAATGCCATTACCCAATCAGGAACAGATTCGTTTCACGGAAGCGCCTATGAATTCATTCGCAACAGCGCTGTGGATGCCAAGAATTATTTCGATTTGCACAATGCGCCGATACCACCGTTCAAACGCAATCAGTTCGGCGGCACAATTAGCGGGCCGATCATCAAGAAGCGCACGTTTTTCTTTGCCGACTATGAAGGCATTCGACAATCGCTCGGCGTCACTTCTCTAAACACCGTGCCCTCCCCAGCAGTCCGGGCTGGTTTGTTGTGTTCTATACCTCAAGGACCGCCGAACCCTTGTAGCCCGGCGCAACTTCCCGTTGGCCCAAACACCGACGCGAATGGCGTGGACCTATCTGCGAAGGCGTATCTCACATTCTTCCCCCTGCCGAACGGACCGCTCATTGGCAATGGTGATGCAGGACTATTCACCTTCTCGGGCCAGCAGATCATCAACGAAAACTTCGTTACTACGCGTGTCGATCACAAGCTCACCGACTCAGACAATCTTTACGGCACCTACGTCTTTGATCAGGCCCCCTACACCTCTCCCGATGGCTTCGGCAACGTTCTGCTGACGTCGAAAACATCTCGACAGAATTTTATCGCAGAGGAAACGCATATTTTTACTCCCGCATTTGCAAACTCTCTTCGCTTTGGCTTTGGCCATGAAAAAGTTGCCAACGATCAGAGCCTCAAAGCCCTCAATCCGGCTGCGGCCGATCCGACATTGGCTGCCATGCCTGGTGAAGTTGGGGCCGCGCAAGTATCGATCGCTGGTATCACCCCGTTCACCGGCGGTATCGGCGGAAACCCAACTTATTACTACTACTGGAACGCGTTCCAAGCATACGACGATGCCTTCGTAAACAAAGGCAAGCACACCGTCAAGTTCGGTTTCGCTTTTGAGCGCGACATGCTGAACGTAACGGCGCTCTCCAATCCGACTGGCGTGTTCAAGTTCGGACCACTCAGCAGCTTTGATTCAAGCGGGGCTTTTATAGATAGTTCTTTTCTTCAAAATATTCCGAAGACCTTCAATGCCGGTCTGGCCAGTACGCTCACGCCGCGCCACCTTCGACAGAGTATCGTGGGAGGTTACATTCAAGATGACTGGCGGATCCGCCCGCATCTGACCCTGAACATCGGCCTGCGATATGAAATGGCGACTGTGCCGACCGAAACCGACGGCAAACTTTCGAACCTGCCGACTCTCTCAGCCGCATCCCCACACCTCGGCAGTCCTTATTTCCAAAACCCGACGCTTCGAAACTTCGACCCTCGTATCGGATTCTCGTGGGATGTGTTCCACAATGGCAAGACGGCGGTTCGCGGCGGTTTTGGGCAGTTTGATATCCTCCCGCTGCTTTATCAATACACGATCCTCTCGAGCTTAGCCGCTCCGTTCTTTGAGTTGGGCAGCATCCACCCGCCAGCCGGCTCGTTCTACCAAGGGGTAGCTCCACTTCTGACGGCCAATAGCCTTCGCGCAACATACATCGATCCGAACCCCAAGCGTGGATATGTCATCCAATATAACCTTAACGTTCAGCAGCAACTCACTTCTACGCTGAACGGCATGATTGCTTATGTGGGCTCGCGTGGAGTGCACGAGCCCTTCCGTACGGATGACGCGAACGTTGTTCTTCCTACGCTCACTTCTGCCGGCTATCTCTACCCAAATCCTGTTGGCTCCGGCAACGTCATCAACCCGAACTTCGGCGATATCCGAGCTATGTTCTACGATGGACGGTCTTACTACGATGCGATGGAACTACAAATCACCAAACGCATGAGCCACGGCCTACAGTTGCAGGCCGACTACACCTGGAGCAAGTCCATCGATACCGGCTCGGCCACCGTGGCCGGAGACACCTTTGCCAATTCGATTTCCAGCCTGGATTGGTTTAATTTGAAGGTGAATCGCGGCCTCTCTGATTTCAACGTCGGCCACACATTTATCTTGAACGTCATTTGGCAAGCGCCTTCGCCCAAGTTGGGGTTCAAGGCGGCGGAGTGGGCGGCCAGCGGGTGGCAATTGGGTCTCATCTTCAAAGCCAGCGATGGCGTCCCGTTCACGCCAACGTTCGGAACAGATGGCGATCCGCGTGGTTTGAATAGCAGCGACCCGTGGGATTACCCGAACCGGCTGACCGCATCGGGTTGCGGAACGCTCACGAATCCCGGCAATCCCAGCAATTACATCAAGACACAATGCTTCGGAATTCCGACCGCGCCAAACCAAGCTTTCTATACTGCCAACTGCGATCCTACCCAAGGTAACCCTGCCCTCCTGCAGTGTTACAACCTGCGCGGTAATGCGGGCCGAAACATCCTGATCGGGCCGGGAATTACCAACCTGGACTTTTCGCTGTTCAAGAACAACTACGTGCGCAAAATTTCGGAAAGCTTCAACGTTCAATTCCGTGCGGAGATTTTCAATATTTTGAACCACCCGAACTTCGCGCCGCCGGCGAACCCTACCAACACCGACATCTTTAATTCCTCCGGGGCGCCAAACAGCGCGGCCGGCTTGCTGACCTCAACGACGACGACGTCACGGCAAATTCAGTTGGCGATCAAAGCGATATTTTAGCGTGGACCCACGTGGAGTCTGAAAACGCCACTTCGCGTGGTCAAGCGAACAGGCGGGGCAAGAAAGACGGAACTTTCAGTTTCGAGATCCGACCTTCTGATTGGCCCGGCTGCTCTATAGAAGCCGCTGAAGATAAAACAAATGTAATTGTGATTTAACTTATCTCCAGCGGGGCCAAGCTAGACTGTTACACAAAACAGATGGCGTTTTTTTCGAAGCTCGGCCGATGATTAGTGTTGCAACAAACTCATTCGAATTCCGTTTAGCATTCCACACCAATCCAAAGGAGTCTTCCATGAAGTTTTTAAGTTTTGGTCGTTATGCGGTGGGTCTATCCCTTGTGTCGCTCAGTGCATTTTTTTTGTCGAGCGTTTATGGACGGCCTCAGCCGGCGGCTCAGGGCTACCACCTAATTAAGACGATTTCTTTGCCGCCAGCTCCGGGTGGCGGCGAGTATTACGACTACCTCACGCTTGACGATGCGTCGCGGCGTGTTTACGTGTCGCACGGCACAGAAGTGGTGGTTCTCAATGCCGACGATTACTCCGTGGTGGGCAAAGTCGAAGGACTGACACGTGCCCACGGAGTAGCTATCGTCAAAGAGTTTGGCAAAGGGTTCATCACAGACGGGGATTCCCGGCCGGGTGCCGAGGTTCAGCAGGTCGTGATTTTTGATTTAAAGACCTTCAAAGTCACCGGCAAAGTGCCGACTGAGCAAGCTGACACGGATGCCATCATCTACGAGCCCGTGACCAAGCACATCTTTACCTTCAACGGCGATAGCCACAACACGACAGTTATCGACCCGGTCAAAGAAACCGTAATCACGAACATTGATCTAGTAGGAGAAGTCGAGTTTCCGGCCGTGGACGGCAAGGGCATGGTATATGACAATAATCCGGGGAAAAACGAGGTTGTTGCAATAGACGCCCGCACAAACAAAGTCACGGCCCGCTGGCCCACCGCACCCGAAGGGCATCCCGTCTCCATGGCAATGGATCGAAAAAATCGCAGACTGTTCTCCGCGGGGCGCGGGCCACAATTTGTAGTCATGATGGACGCCGACACAGGAAAGGTCCTGCAGTCTTATCCTATCTCGGGGGGCGTGGATGCCAATGACTTCGAACCTGCGACGGGCATGTTATTCGTAGCGACGCGCGAAGGGATGCTGCACATTTACCATGAAGATTCGCCAGACAAGCTCAGCGAAGTTGAAACCGTTAAGACCCAGTACGGAGCTAAGACTTTGCAGGTTGATCCAAAGACCCACAATGTTTTTCTCTCTACATCGGATTTCAATCCGCCGGGCGCTCCGACCGAAAAACAGCCCCATCCCCTGCCAACAGCTAAGCCTGGAAACTTTAGAGTGCTCGTATACGGGCGATAAGAGAGGCGATCGAAATTATTGCCTCGATAACTCAAGAAATAAATTCAGTTAGGCGGAGGGTGTCCCACCCTCGATTTGTACGGTGGGTCCTGGTTCTAGATTTTTTTTCCCTGATTGCAACGAGCCCTGGTCAGGACATCCAACACTAACGTCACAAATCTTGTGTATCTAGTATTTTAGCCGCCGAAATAGCGCCGGAATCCGCAGAAATAACCTTAGCTGCCTGATTAACGATGTTGCCGACAAATGCAATCCAAATCTCCCGCTAACGCGTGCCAGCTCAACCGGTCGATGCAACACCTCCGAATCGTTTGATCCGACAGCACTTCCCCTGGAGAACCGGCTACAGTCGATGCAAACCTAGACAGGGCAGTGCTTTTGTTTGAATTAAAAGATTTT
>JAUTXJ010000059.1 GCA_030838075.1 Acidobacteriaceae bacterium | reverse complement strand
GCGTTGGCCATTTCCACCGATTCCTCCATTGTTTTTGGTCCATCGTCTAATCCGGGCAAAATGTGGCAATGCAAATCAATCATAGGGGTGCGTGCCTATCGCTCGCTCTCAGTTTTTATCTTCGCTTATCCGGGCGCTGAGTACCAATATCCCGGTATGCGCCCGTAAACAAGCTGTAAACACCTACGCACTCAGCTTTTTTTTGTCCACGCTGAAACTGTTATATTTGATGTGTGTAAGTGCCGCCGAGCTTGTGGCCTGTAACCTCAACAAACCGCCGCATCGCGGAATGAGAGATAATTCAAACACCTAACGAGGAAGACGACGAACTCATGCCAATCGACCGGAAACCCGAATTTTTTAAAGGCGCCCAGCTTAGAGTAGGCATTATTGGCTGCGGCTACGTGGGATTGCCGCTGGCGCTACGCTTTGCCGAAGCGGGCCATAAAGTGACAGGTTTCGATACCGATCCTAAAAAAGTTTCTATGCTCAACGCCGGCAAATCGTACATCGAGCACATTCAGCAAAACAAGATTCAGCAGTTTGTGAATAGCAAACACTTCGGCGCCACCACCGATTTCGAGAAACTGAAAGAATGCGACGCCATTATCATCTGCGTGCCTACTCCTCTCGATGAACGCCGTGAACCGGATTTGAGCTACGTTGAGCAGACCGCGCTCTCCATTCAGCCAAATCTGCAAAAGGGCCAACTGGTCGTCCTGGAATCGACTACGTACCCCGGCACTACCGAGGAGCTCGTCCTTCCCATCCTGGAAAAAAACGGCCTTAGCTGCAAAATCGCCGTCGGCCCGCAGAACGAAAACATCCCCTGCGATTTTTTCCTGGCTTTTTCTCCTGAGCGCGAAGATCCCGGCAACAAGCAGTATGGCCTGGCGCAAATCCCGAAGGTCGTTGGCGGTATCAATCCCCCCAGCACTCGCGCCGCACTCGCGCTTTATGCCCAGGTAGTCGCTAAAGTCGTTCCCGTCAGCTCCACGCGCGCCGCGGAAATGGCCAAGCTGCTTGAGAATATTTTTCGCTGCGTAAATATTGCGCTAGTGAATGAGCTGAAAATGCTCAGCCTGCGCATGAATATCGACATTTGGGAAGTCATTGACGCGGCCGCCACCAAGCCCTTCGGATATATGCCCTTCTATCCGGGCCCCGGGTTGGGTGGGCACTGCATCCCGGTCGATCCTTTTTATCTCTCGTGGAAAGCGCGCGAATTCGATTTCTCAACGCGATTCATTGAACTCGCCGGCGAAGTGAACACCGCCATGCCTTACCACGTTGTCGACGCTATTGCCGCGGCGCTCAACAATCAGGAGAAAAGTCTGAAAGGCTCCAAGCTGCTGATTCTCGGCGTCGCCTACAAAAAAGATGTCGACGATCTGCGTGAATCTCCCACGCTTAAAATCATGGATTTGCTCAAGCAACGCGGCGCGGAGTTCGACTATAACGACCCGTACTTCCCGCAGCTGCACAAAATGCGCCATTACAACTACGAAGAAATGAAGTCCGTGCCCATAACCCCGCAGGCGCTCGGGTCCTACGACGGCGTAGTCATCGCCACCGATCACACCAGCTACGATTACGGCGCCATCGTGGACGGCGCCAAACTGGTGGTCGATACCCGCAACGCCACTCGTCGCGTGATGCGTCATCGCGATAAAATTGTGCTCTGTTGATCGCGCGCTGAAAGAAATGCGGCCACTGGTTGAAAAAAGCCAGCTGGAAGAATTAAGAACACCACTTGCCAGATGGCCGGCGGCGTAAGAGTTTCTCTACTCCGCCTTCACTAGCTCCACGCGCGCCGTCGCAAACGGCATCACGGCTTCAAGCAGCACCGGCAAGCGCGCGTCTGTATTGCTCAAATACAAAATAAAATGCGCGTCTTTCATTTCCGCGCCATTATCCAAAACCCGCAGCTCAATCTTCAAAGTGCTGAAATTCCCCGCGGGCACCGTTACTGGCTCTCCGCGCGCCTCCAGCCGGGCATGCACGTCGTACAACTTGTGCCCGTCATAAACCGGGCTGCGCACCTCCGGCGTTTTCGTCCAGTCTACCGTGCGTAGGTACTGCATCATCCCCAGCGGATCGCGCGTCCCCGGCAACACCCGTGCCGCTGTGGCATTGGGCGGCGCCGGCTCCCTAACCGCAGGCGACATGCGCTGCACGGAATCCACCGTCTGCCCCTTTTCATTCAGGTGCATTTCATATT
Organism: Acidobacteriaceae bacterium; assembly: GCA_030838075.1. Taxonomy (GTDB): domain Bacteria; phylum Acidobacteriota; class Terriglobia; order Acidiferrales; family UBA7541; genus Acidiferrum. The sequence continues at coordinate 15,258 of JAUTXJ010000059.1, read as the reverse complement.
GCATGCTCACTAACGTGCCGGCGTCGCTGTAGGAATCAAACTGATCGTCCAGCGCAAACATCATGCGCAAGGGATTCTCCGTGTGCGCGAACGCTTGCAGGTGCCACGCGCTCTTGCCCAGGAAATTGCGCTTCTCCGCAACCTTCAAGCGAAGGTTCGCCACATTACTCAACTTCGACACATTCGCGGAATATTGCCAGGTCTCGCCGGTGCGTAAGGGCGAAGCAGCGTCAGCAACCACAGCAGCTTTTTTCCTGTCCACGGGTTGCCTTGCACCATCAGGTGAAGGCCGCGCAGGCTCGCTCAGTTCCGCGGCCGCGCGGTCTTTAGGTTCTTCCGGCATCGCCGCCGGTTGCGGCGCCGTCACCGTCACAGCCGCGGACGCCCGTGAGACTTCTCTCCGGCTGTGCATCTGCCACGCCACCGCGCCACCAGCTAAGAACGCGATGCCTATCAACGCCAGTGTCGTTTTATTGCTCATATCCTATGCGTGACGCTCCTCGCAAACAGTACCTTGCACTCCAAATTTCCGTCGTACAATAATCTCGCTCGCGGCATTCCAGGCTTCTTTGCCTGCCTTGCCGGATACTTTCAGCGTATCAAAACGCGCACCGCCCGTCTTTGCCAGGGTTATGGTTTTTCTATCGCCGCTTGACGCCGCGATATCCTTCCGGGGAGGATTTTTCTTATGCGCTACCTTGTGACCGGCGGCGCCGGTTTCATAGGTTCAAATACCGTCGACGAACTGGTGCGCCGCGGCCATAGTGTCGTGGTCCTCGATGACCTTTCCGGCGGCAAAGAAGAAAATCTCGCCGAAGTCCGCAACAAAATCACCTTCATCAAGGGCACCATCACCGACATCGAGATCATCCGCCGCGCCATTTTTGAAGCCGATTACGTAATCCACTTGGCCGCGCGCACCTCCGTGCCGTTCTCCATGAAAGATCCCATCGAAACCAATCGTATTAATATCGATGGCACTCTCAACGTTTTGGTGGCCGCGCGCGACGCCAGGGTAAAGCGCGTGGTCTTCGCTGCTTCTTCTTCCGCCTATGGCGAAACCCCCACCCTGCCAAAAACGGAAAACATGCAGCCGCAGCCAATTTCTCCTTATGGCGTCACGAAATATGTCGGCGAGCTTTACGCCCAGACTTTCGGCCGCTGCTTCGGCCTGGAAAATGTTTGTCTGCGTTACTTTAATATTTTTGGCCCGCGCCAGGATCCCAGCTCGCCCTATTCAGGGGTCATGGCAAAATTCTGCACCGCCTTCCTTGAAGAAACCGAACCCGTCATTTTCGGCGACGGCACGCAATCGCGCGATTTCACCTACGTCAGTAACGCTGTGCAGGCCAATTTACTGGCCTGTGAAGCTCCCCGGGCTTCAGGCGGAGTCTTCAACATCGGCACCGGAATGCGCGTTAACTTGAATGAAGTGGTCGAGGCCTTGGGTGCCATCTCCGGCAAGCCTCTTAAAGCACGCTATGATCCGCCGCGAGACGGTGACATTCGCGATTCCCAGGCAGACATTACCCACGCCCGCGCCGTCCTCGGCTACGAACCCACTGTTGGCCTGGAAGAAGGCCTGCAGCGCACCTTCGACTGGTACCGCGCCACACAGGCCGCAAAAACCGAAGCCAAATCCTGAGTCTTCTACATCCAAGTTTTTGGAAGGATTGAACGTATTACTCCGGCGGGCTACCTTCTTCGATTTCTCGTACGATCTCGCGCGCCCGCAATTCGTCCTCAGGCAGAACGAAAATCTGGTTATAGCCGTCTGGTGAAGAACTCTCTCTAAAGCGAATATAGTTTTCTCGCAAACTGGAAATGATCATCGAACTCCGCTCTACGTTGAGGGTCGAAGATACTTTAACGGTCGCGTCTTCTGGATACCAGTCCCTCGAATATTGCGTCTCGTCTCTAGCTTCATCTGTCGAGGCAAGGATGCCATCGTCTGGTAATTCCATGATTGCTTGATCCTCAGGATCATCACTAAAGTCTAAAGTAGCGCCACTCGCTAGCTCTTTAGCTCGTAGGTAAAAACTCGAGGGCACGGCGATCTTGAAATGCGCTTCATCCCCCTTAAAGAACTGCTTCTTACGTTGGGCCACCTCGTACGGTATACCCGCGTCCTTCAACCTTAGGCAAGTAGCCACGCAGCTTTGCTGATCCTCGCCGGTCCATACCTCTTGTAGATCCGAGCGGTCTCCGTCCTCGGTGTTGGCCTCAAGTAGGTTTTCCACCAGATCCACATCGCAGTCGGCGCAGCGCGAAAAGCCTGGTCGGTATTCAGCTTTGCACTCAGGACAGAACATCGCCGGAGTTTACTACAGGCAAGAACGACTAACGCTTGAAGTAGAATTACAGACCGCTAACGAACCTGGAGGATTTGCATGGCACTCGATATTCGCGGCCTTGTTCCGCTTCTGCAAGTGTTTGACATGCCCACATCCATTCATTTTTATCGCGACAGCCTGGGCTTCGAAGTTGTGAATACGTCTCGGCCTGGCGAACACTTTGGTTGGGCTTTGTTGCGATTCAACGGTGTCGAACTGATGCTCAATACCGCCTATGAAAGCGACGAGCGCCCACCCGTTCCTGATCCAAATCGTGTACTAGGACACGGTGATACCGGTCTGTATTTTGGTTGTCCAGATGTCGAAGGCGCGTACAAGCAACTTCGCGTCAAGGGCCTTGATGTAAAAGAGCCCGTCATTCGAACATATGGCATGAACCAATTAAACATCATCGATCCAGATGGCTATAACTTGTGCTTCCAATGGCCGGCCTGATCGTGAACAAATCCAAGAACGCGCCGAGCAGTGAGCCAAAAATATATCTGGGCACGTCTGCGTTTACCGCGGCGGGATGGCAAGGCACCTTTTACCCGCCAGAAATAAAATCGAAGGATTATCTCTCGTACTACGCGCAGCATTTTGACACCGTGGAGGTCAACTCCACTCTCTACGGCTGCCCGTCGCCACGCACCGTGGAAAACTGGGCCGCCAAGACTCCCGACAATTTTATTTTTTCGATCAAGACTCCCCGTTCTATTACCCATGACAAAATTCTCGCGAACTGCGACGCGGAGCTCGAAGAATTTCTTAGCATTATGGAAATTCTCGGCCCCAAACTGGGACCGATCCTGTTCCAGTTCCCGCAGTTCAGCCCTGGAGTTTTTGCCGATCGCCACGCCTTCACCGACAGGCTTATTCCTTTCCTCAATAAACTGCCGGCGGGGCGCAAGCACGCCATCGAAATTCGCAATCCAGAATGGCTCGACGCCGAATTCGCCAATCTACTTAAGCAATACCAAATCGCGCTAGGCCTACCGGACCTGCCTTATATGCCGCGCCCTGAAGAGCTCGTGCAAAAATTTGATCCAATCACGGCGGATTGGACTTACATCCGCTGGCTCGGCGACCGCAAAGGTATCGAGCTGCAAACACTCACGTGGGACAAAACTGTCGTGGATCGCACAGCGGAGTTAACCAGCTGGGTGGATTTTTGCTATCGGATCAAAAGACGCGGCATCATCATCTACGGCTACGCAAATAATCACTACGCAGGCCATGGTCCGGCAACCATCCAGCAATTTCGCGATCTGTGGCGCAAAAAAGGATTCCCGCCATTGCCGGAGCCGGTACCAACGCCACGGCCACCGGCTCCAATTCTAGTGCCGCCTAAAAAGCAACCTTCACTGTTCGACTAGTCCAGTTCGATTCTTACAACGAAAATTACGGCGACACCGTCGGCCCGTAACTCAGCGGCTCGCCTGCCTTCGGCACATCGTAATTATTCCAGAACCACAACGGCTCCAGTTTTTTCTTCTCCGGCCACACCTGATCCAGCGTGTCGCCTTCAAATAATTCGCCGTTCTTCATCACCCAGCGAATCGAATTGGTGTTGTGAATGTCGTCCAGCGGATTCTTATCGAAAATCACCAGGTCCGCCAGTTTCCCCGCTTCAATCGAACCCAGATCCTGCGGCCGCCCAACAATTTTCGCTCCATTGGAAGTTGCGCAGCGCAAAACTTCCATGGGCGTCATCCCACCACTAGCCAGCATCCACATTTCCCAGTGGTAACCGAGGCCTTGCAGTTGTCCATGACTCCCGACGCCTATCAACCCACCAGCGCGCTGGATTTTTGCCACCTGCGCCGCTAATTTTGGAAACGCGTACTCGTCTTTACGGAACCACTCTGGCCGTCTCTTCGTTTTCTCATCAATAATTCTGTGTGGCGTAAAATGGTTTAACTTGGCGTTATCGTGGACTTCGCTATTTTCATACCAGTAGGTCTCGCCAAACGGGCCACCGTAATTCACGATCAGCGTAGGCGTTTCGGCAATTCCCGATTGCGCGAACATCTGAATCACGTCCTTATACAGCGGCGTGATCGGCAAAGTGTGTTCGTTACCGTGGAAACCGTCAATCACGTGCGTCAGGTCCAGCTTCAGATCGATCGCGCCCTCGGTGGTCGGCATCATCTCCAATTCTTTCGCAGCCTGCACCATATATTGCCGCTGCCGGCGATTGCCCACGATGTAGCTCTTGATGTTGTGCGTCCCGTAATATTTTCTATATTTCGTCAGCACCCCTTTGACTTCTTCCATCGACTGAAAATTATTATCGGAAAAAACTCCGGGCCCGGTGGAAAAGGCGCGCAGCCCAATAATGTCCCCGCTGTCCGTCAAATCCTGATACGCGAACATATCGTTCGTGCCGGTCTGTACGTCTAACCCGGCGGTCACCCCGTACGCCAGATTGGCAAGGAAAGCCCAGTTTTGCGTGTCCAAGATACCGCGCCGAATTTCCGTCCAGTGCGCATGCGTATCGATAAAACCAGGCGCGATGGTCTTGCCGCGCACGTCAAAAATTTTCGCCCCGGCCGGAGTACTGCCCCGCGCGCCCACGCTCTTGATGCGATTGTCCTCGATGACGATGTCGGCATTCTTTAGAACTTCGTCGCCCTTCATGGTCACTACCGTGGCGCCACGCAAGACGATGCTGCCTTTCGGCGTCTTTCTGGGCACTTCCAGGGTCACCGCAATTTCTTCGACGTCCTTCTCTTCTTCCTTTAATTTTTTGGGCTCTTTCTTCGCGTCTTTCTTGTCCTTGTCATCGTTCTTGTCATCCTTCTTTTCGTCTTTTTTCGTGGCGTCAGCCTTCGTTTCGTCTTCCTTCTTGTCTCCGGTTTTCTTGTCGGCGTCTTTTTTATCGTCGTCCTTCTTTTCATCCTTCGGCGGCTCGGAAGAAATCGCGCTCAATGGCTCACGAAACAAACTCGATCCCACTGCCCAGGTAATAGTTTTCCCGTCATCCGCCCACGCGAAATAATCCGCTCCAATATCGGTCAAGCGTTTTGCCGGCACCGCCGCGGTACTCACATTCACCGTCGGTGCTTCGCCCCCCACCGCTGGCAAAGCGATCAGATAAAGCTGATTCATCACGTGCGCCAACACCCATTGCCCATCGGGACTGGCCTTCACATCGTCAGCCGGAATCGGCTCTTCAAAAAAATACAGGCCCTGCCCCTTCACTTGCAGGTGTGTGCGGCGATCCGTTCCGTCGTAACGCAACGACACCAGGCCCTGTGGCGTGTACACATAAATGCGATCCTTCTCGTGCGTAAAATGCGGTCCCCCAGCTCCTCGCGCCGGCAAAATTAAATTTGCCTCCCCGCCCTCCGAAGGAATCCACACCAGATCCGCATTTCCCGTTTGCCCGCCATCAAATTCGTTATTCTCGCGGTCGTAAGCATTCCCTCGCAGCGCTACAATTTTCGATCCATCTGGCGACCACGCCGGATTGCTGTATACCGCCAGCGATTTTGACAATTGCACTGGCGTACCACCGCTAGACGGCACCTTCCAGAGCTGCCCACCTTCGCTCGACCACGTGACGTAAGCGATGAATTTTCCGTCGGGCGACCATGCCGGCTGAAATTCGTGTCCGTTGCCACTAGTCAACCGCTGCGGCTGCCCATGAGGTAAATCCATGGTGTAGAGATGCGTCATCGCCGAAAACGCCAGCCTCTTGCTATCCGGCGACTCCACCGGATCCATGATCAAACGCACTTTGACCGGCCCTTGCTCAACTCGTTGCGGAAAATCCAGCTTCGGTCCGATGTCCTGCGAAACCTGCGCCGTGAACGGAATTATTTTTTCGCTGCCGCTCGCCAGGTCCAGCCGCCGGATTTTCCCATCCTGGTTATAAACAATTTCTTTTCCTCCCGGCAGAAACGCAAATCCCGGAAACACATCGCGCGTAAATCGCGCTTCCTGATCGTCACGCGTCACCGGATATTTCACCCAGTGATCTTCGCCCGTCTCCAGATTGCGCAACCGCAAACCCGTTTCCGTTTCGTACCGCGTCACGTATACCAGCTGTTTTCCATCCGGCGACAATGTTGGCCGGAATGCGCTTTCCGGTTGCGAGATAATCTCGTCTTCATCGCCGGTCTTCCGGTCCCGTCGCACGATCTTCCACAACGGCAGCTGCGCGTTATAACTGAAGGGCCCTTGCCGCACCGCGTAATACAAATATTTTCCGTCCGGCGAAGCCACCACCCCCACCGCGTTATGCCGTTCCTTCCGCGGCGTCGTCGGCGTCGGCTTGGACTTGGTGATTTGCACTCCCGTCCCGCCATCCACGTGAAACATCCACAACTCATTCGCCCCGATACCGAACGGCATCTTCGACGCCACAATGTATTTCCCATCGGGCGTCCATGCCGGTGACGTAAAATCGTCAGCCGTATTTTTCGAAACCTGCTTCACACCACTGCCATCCGGATGGATAATCCAGATGTTTTCACTGCCTTCGCGGTCGGAAATGAATGTGATCCACTGACCGTCCGGAGAAAATCTAGGCTGGCTGTCGAAAGCCATGCCTCCGGAAATTAGCTTCGACTGTCCGCCTTCAATCGGCAAAGTATAGAGGTCGCCCGTCAACTCAAACACAATGGTCTTTCCATCCGGTGAAACGTCCAGCGATAACCACGTTCCCTCATCCGTCGTAAACGTGATTTTGTGGTCCGGCTTCAGCGGCAAACCCTTCTTCTCGTCTTTCTTGTCATCCTTCTTGTCGGATTTTTGCTCATCCTTCTTATCTTTGTCTTGCTCTTGATCCTTCGCGTCCTCAGCAGCAAGTTGATTGTTGCCCGGCAGAATACCCATCTGCGAAACTTTGGCGTCGGCCCCGGGTGCGCAAGCTCCAATCACCAGGGCGACAATCCCCAGCCACGTCGCAAAGCCACACAGCCGCGATTGCTTGGCAATCATCCTGGTAATTCCTCCGTTACTGATTTGACGTGTGAAAACTCGATTCGTTCTTCTATAACTGCTATTCAGCGCCGCCGCCCCGTTGCCCCGAAATCACAAAGCCCGGCATCATAACTCGCCACGCCACTCTGCGCATCATCCCTTTATAGTTCGCGGTTCTGCACCACACTCAGTACAATTAATCAGCTCCTAATTATTTCAACTCACAACCAGGGAGAACAAAAACTGCAGATGGGTACCTTGCAAATGGCAGCTCCTGGTCCTCTGACGATTGCCCCGCAGCAACCCCCGGATGTTCTGGATTTATCGCTGGTTCTTCCCACCTATAACGAAAGCGCGCACATCGAGGCAATCGTCGAGCAACTCGTCGCCGCCCTCGATGGCATCCCCGGACTGAAATACGAAATTATTATCGTGGACGACGACAGTCCCGATCGCACCTGGGAAAAAGCACTGCAGTTGTCTCAGAAGTTTCCTCAATTGCGCGCGATCCGCCGCCAACACCAGCGCGACTTGTCCACCGCGGTTTTGCAAGGATGGCAGGCCGCCTGCGGCGAGATTTTTGCCGTAATGGACGCTGACCTGCAACACCCGCCGGAAACAATCACCGAATTGTGGCGTGCCATGAGACGTGGGGCCGATCTGGCCGTCGCTAGCAGAAATGTCGAAGGCGGTGGCGTAAGCGACTGGACTCTTCCGCGGCGCATCGTTTCGCGCGGCGCCCAATTGCTGGGACTCGTGGTGGTGCCTGAGGTCGCGGGGAAGGTCAGCGACCCGATGAGCGGCTATTTCATGGTGCGACGTTCCGCCTTAGAAGGCCGTGAGCTGAAGCCGTTGGGATACAAAATCCTCATGGAAGTGTTGGCACGCGGCGGCGTGGAAAAAATCTCGGAAGTTCCCTACGTATTCCGCGAAACGCCGGAACGCCCCAGCAAGCATTCGCCTGCGGTTTTCGCGCAGTATCTCAAACACCTCAGCCGCCTTCGCATTCACCTGTTGAAGACGTCGCCCTTCGTGCGCTTTTGCATCGTTGGCGCCAGCGGCACGTTGATCGATACCACCATGCTTTTTCTCTTAAGCGATCCGCGCACCCTGAATTGGACCCTGACCGGAAGCAAAATTATTGCCGCGGAAGTGGCGCTTGCAAATAATTTTATCTGGAACGATCTATGGACCTTCGAGAAATTTTCCAGACGCCAGAACAGCTTTCGTCAGCGCGCTCGCCGTTTCCTTAAATTCAATCTGCTGTGTTCGGTTGGGATTATTTTAAATCTCATTATCTTGAATATCGGGTTCAAGGTATTCCATATGAACCGCTACATCGCGAATTTATCCGCGATTTTTGTGGTCACTTTTTGGAACTATAATACCAACCGCAAACTTAGCTGGCGCACCACCGCAAAAGAATAGAAAATCGTTCCCATGACAAATTTTCGGAAAAATGCCCGTAAACTGCCGGTTATCGTGTGCATCGCGATAATCATCTTCGGCGCCATCGACCTGTCTGCCGTAACGCAATCGCAAAATGACGCCGCCACGCCTCCAGCCTTTAATCAACTCGCGCACGACATTTTCAAGCAACTGGTGGAGATCAATACCACCGATTCCGTGGGTAACGTGACCACCGCGGCAGAAGCCATGGCCAAACGCTTGCGGGACGCCGGATTCGCCGACAAAGACGTAATCGTAGCCGGCCCCAACGAGAGAAAGAAAAATGTCGTTGCCCGCTTCCATGGCAGCGGCAAGCGCAAGCCCATTTTATTTATTGGCCACCTGGATGTCGTGGAAGCCCGCCGCGAAGACTGGACCACCGACCCATTCCAGTTTGTCGAAAGAGACGGATTTTTCTATGGCCGTGGCACTGACGATATGAAAGCCGGCGACGCTCTGCTGCTTACAACTTTCATTCGCCTCAGAAAAGAAGGCTACGTTCCTGATCGTGATTTAATTCTGGCTCTGACCGCAGACGAGGAAGGCGGCAACTTCAATGGCGTGGAGTGGCTACTCAAGGAACATCGCGACTGGGTAGACGCTGAATATTGCATCAACCTCGATGGCGGCGAATTCGAAAAGCAAAATGGTAAGCGTCTACAGGCCGCCATGCAGGGCAGCGAAAAAGTCTATGCCGACTACCAATTAGAATCTCTAAATCCTGGTGGTCACAGCTCCGAACCGGTACGCGATAACGCGATTTACCACCTCGCTGGCGCACTGACCCGTTTGCGGGATTACGACTTCCCGGTCAAGGTCAACGAAATCACCCAAAATTATTTTGCGCGCACAGCCGAAATTTCTCCCGGAGATTCCTCGGCGGACTTAAAAGCCGTCGCTAAAAATCCACCCGATCCAGCCGCGGTCGCCCGTCTGTCGCGAGAGCCCTATTACAACACTCTGCTGCGCACTACTTGCGTGGCCACTATGCTGAGCGGAGGACATGCTCCCAACGCTTTGCCGCAGACCGCGCGAGCCAATGTGAATTGCAGGATTTTCCCCGGTGACGAGCCGGAAGAGGTACGTAGAACCCTCGAGCGCGTGGCCGCCGATTCGAAGGTAAGCGTCACGCTGGTGCCGCAGCTCGGCGCCGACGGCAAGCCCGTTCCAACCGTCACCGTGCCGCCTTCCGCGCTGCTCCCCGAAGTCGTCAAGGCCATGGAGAAAACCCTGAATGAGACGTACCCCGGCGTGCCCCTGGTAGCCACCATGTCCGCCGGAGCCAGCGACGGTAAATTCACGCGCATCGCCGGAATCCCCACCTTCGGCATCGCTTGCATGTTCTTTGAACTCGGTGACAACCGCGCCCATGGAAAAGATGAACGCATCGGCGTCCAGGACTTCTATGACGGCGTCAATTTCACCTACAAATTGACCCGCGCTCTAAGTTCACCAAATTAACCTGTAGATTAGTTTATTGGCCTGAGCGGCTTGGATTGTCAAGCCAGCGTCAGGAGTGATTAAATACTGTTAGCGTTTATTCCTGTTTAAATAATTTCGCTGATTTTTTTATCCAGGTGGGCGAGGGCGGCTTCGAGGGATTTGCGGTGTTGCGGGTGGGTGGCCGATTCCAGGTCATTAACGATTCTGATTCGGGAGAGTTGTAAGTCTTTACGTTCCTGATCGCGTCTTAACTGCTCGGCCGTCTTGGCCGCCGAGGTCGATTTCTCTTGCTTGGCTTCCAGAAGCTCGACCTGTGACTCTACATCCTTGCTTTCCCATCCTCTAGCCATAACGATATTTTGACATAATTCGAGCGGTCTGTGGATCTTTTCCGCGAAAAAGTATCAGGCGCTGGCCGCCCGCCGTCGCGGCAAGACAGGTACGGAAGGATGCATCACGCTTTGCACTGTGCTTTCAGCTGTACACGCAAGATTCTCTGCAAATACCCCGGAATACGAAAAGATCGCGCTGCGGTCCGCCCAGCGAAGCCGCAAAATCCATCGCCCATCCATCTCTTCGGCGTGCGCGGAAATCAATTCAGCCACGGGAATGACCAATAAGGGGTGAAAATCAGCTTCCAACGCCCACAGGTTTTGTGAGCCAACAAAAAGTTGCACTGGAACCGCGAAACTCCCCGACTGAAATGTGCCGCCGTCGACCACCACTAAGGCCCCCAGTTCCCGGGCCTTATCGTCGGTTCCTGAGGTGGCTTTGGGAGGAGGCAGCAGAATGGCCACTACAAACGCCACCAGCCCCGCAACCGCCAAAAAATAGCTGCCAAAAAAACCGATAGGCAAAATCACCAACGCCGCGCCAAATACGCCCAGCACCATTCGAAAAATGACCCAGGAGCGCTCGTCGCGTCGAAGACTCAGGACTTTAGGAACTAGCAACACTACGGCGAACCCAGCCCCAATGACTGTCTTGCGCAATTTGGCGCCTAAGCCATCGGTTAGAGCGGTTTCAGTGGTAGTTGCGGTACTCATGGACGTTGCCCCGGACGCGTTTCGATGGTGCTACCTGCCCTTAAGGACAGGTCCAAGATAATACGCGATTTCTGCGTCTCTGTGTAGATGATGAATTAGGCCAATAAGTACCAGTTTTTTAGTATGACATGCCGCCGGGCGCGGATTTCAGCTTGGGATCATCGCCCTTCATGGCCGCCTCGGAGAGCAAAACGCGCCCCGGTTTCGCGCCCGTGGCCTTGCCGCCGTCCCAGACCAGCGTGCCATTCACAAAAACTTTTTCGATTCCGGAGGAAAGCTCAAAAGGCTTGGCGAATGTGGCGTGGTCGATCACCGTGTCGGGATTAAAAAGCACAAGATCAGCAAACGCGCCTTCGTGCAGTGTGCCGCGCTCTTTCCAGCCAAGCCGTTGCGCGGGCAAACCAGTCATTTTATGAATGGCCTCCGGCAAAGTAATCCAGTGTTTTTCGCGAACGTACACGCCGAGCACGCGCGGAAACGTTCCCGCGCCACGTGGGTGCTGCGAACCAATCCCGCCGTCACTCGCGACCATCACCCAGGGCTGTTGATAAAAAGCCTGAATGTCCCGTTCGATCATGGATTTGCCGATAATGCTGGCCTCGGTGTTGCCGGCGTCACCAGCGCGAATAATCTGAATGTACATTTCCGTCGGTGAGATTTTACGTTCAGCGGCCAACTCCGCGACAGTCTTCCCGGCATATTCTGGATGGGGAGTGAATTCCGTGATGGTCACCGTGTCCGCTCCCCCGGTATCGGTCAGCGCTTTTTCCACGCTTTGCGGATTTGTATATTGCTTGTCAGGCATAAGCACTTTGATGTTGGAATGCCACGCGTCATACGGATAACAATCAGCCAGGAAATCCAGCCCGCGTTTGCGCGCCGCTTCGATCACGTTGATGTACTCCGGCGCTTTTCCCCACACTGCCACGGTGCTGACTTTAATATGCGAATGCTCGATGGGCAGATGTGCGCGCTGCCCGACCGCAATTTCTTCTTCCAGCGCGTTAAAGCTCTTGTTGCCCTCATCCCGGACGTGCGTCTCGTAAAAGCCGCCGTGTTTTGCAGCCACTTCCGCCAATGCCACAACTTCCGCAGTGGAGCTATAGCTGGCCACGTCGTACTCAAGGCCGGTGGACACGCCGAGAGCGCCTTCGTTCATGGCGTCTTCGGCCATCGCCGCCATTTTTTGAATCTCCTCAGCGGTGGCTTCGCGCTGAAAATCCTTCCCCATTACCTGAGACCGGACGGTGGCATGCCCGAAAAGCGTGGCCACGTTCAGCGAAGCCGGCGCTTTTCGCCGTATGTCCAGCCACGCGCCTATTGGCCAGGGTGAAAAGCCATCAGGACCGAGAATCACCGTGGTGATGCCCTGCGAAATCTGGGTCTCGGCCAGTGGATCCTTGTCCAGCCCGTCGGCCGAGTGGTTATGAATGTCGATGAACCCTGGTGCCAGAACCAGCCCTTGGGCGTCAATAACTTGTTCCCCTTTTACAGGCTTGAACACCCCGATCTTGCTTACACGATCACTCACGATGCGCACACTGACTTTTTTCAGCGGGGCGTCGCTACCATCCGACACTTGAGCATTGACGATCACCAGTGGCGCAGCCGACTCTTGTTTCTCTTGCGCCGGAATCAAGCCCGCCGTCAATGCCGCGGCGGCCAGCGCCAGCACGGCTGGTTTAAAAACAAATAGCTTCATGGGTACCCTCAGATCGTAGCAGTATGCCAAAAATCACGCCTCATGGGAGCATAGGTTTTAGAAAGGTAACCATACAATCTGCGAGAGATGAAAGGCTTCAGAACGCGAAGGAATTCCTCTTCGTTGACTCGTTTCCCGCCACAACCTAAAATGAGCGGCGAATGGCAGATTCTTCCTCTCTGATCGGACAAACCATTTCCCATTACCGCATCCTCGAGAAGCTCGGGGGCGGAGGCATGGGCGTGGTTTACAAGGCGCAGGACACCCGCCTGGACCGCTTTGTCGCGCTGAAATTCCTGCCTGACAATGTTGCCAGGGACCCGCAGACATTGAGCCGCTTCCGCCGCGAAGCCAAGGCTGCTTCCGCCCTGAATCATCCCAATATTTGCACCATCTACGATATCGGCGAAGAAAACTCACGAGCGTTCATCGCTATGGAATATCTGGAGGGCACAACACTCCGTCACCGCATAAGAGACCACGCGATGGAGCTGGAGCCTTTGCTCTCGCTCAGTCTGGAAATTACCGAGGCGCTGGACGCCGCGCATGCCAAAGGAATCGTCCACCGCGACATCAAGCCGGCAAATATTTTTGTCACCGAACGGGGCCACGCCAAAATCCTCGATTTTGGTTTAGCCAAGCAGGCCAGCATCGGCGAAGGCCTTTCCGCGCTTCCTACAGCCGCGTCGGAAGAAATGCTGACCAGTCCGGGTACGGCCTTGGGCACCGTCTCCTATATGTCTCCGGAACAAGTGCGCGGCAAAGAGTTGGACGCTCGCACCGACCTCTTCTCCTTTGGCGTGGTGCTCTACGAAATGGCCACCGGCGCCCTACCATTTCGCGGAGATACCAGCGGTGTCATCTTCGACGGCATCTTGAATCGAGACCCGGTCGCTCCGGTCCGATTGAATCCCGATCTGCCGCCAAAACTCGAAGAAATCATTAATCGCGCGCTGGAGAAGGATCGCAATCTACGCTTCCAGCACGCCTCCGACCTCCACGCTGAATTGCAAAGAGTAAAGCGCGACAGCAGTTCAGCACGCGTGCCGGCGGCAACTGCACTGCAAACCGGGCGTCACGAATTAACTCCGGGCCCGCCTTCCGAAAAAGTGACCACAAAATCCGTTCGGCGGCTCGGCTACTACCTCGTGCCAACTTTTCTCGTTTTAGTTGCTGTGGGCGGTTATTTGCTGTACCGCTCGTCCCAGAGCCCTCCTGCAGTCAGCAAGGAATGGGAGCAACTCACTTTCTTCACCGACTCCGCGGTGTACCCGGCGCTTTCCCAGGACGGTCGCATGCTTTCCTTCATCCGCGGAAACGAGTCCTTCATCGGCATAGGGGATATTTACGTCAAGTTTTTGCCCGATGGCCAGCCCGTGCAACTTACCCACGACGGCGCTCCCAAATTAAGCCCAGCTTTTTCACCGGACGGTTCTGTCGTTGCCTACTCACGGCTCGATCCATGGAATACCTGGGAAGTCTCGGTACTCGGAGGCGAGCCCCGCCTGCTGCTGCCTAACGCTTCATCTTTGACGTGGATCGAAGGCGGCAAGCGTCTGCTCTATTCTGAAATCAAAGAAGGATTGCACATGGCGGTGGTGACCTCCGACGAGGCCCGAGGAAACAGCCGTGATGTCTATGTGCCTGCTGGCGACCGCAGCATGGCTCATCATTCCTATCCATCGCCGGACGGGCGATGGCTTCTTTTGGTGGAAATGGATAGTCGCGGCCAAATATTGCCCTGCCGTATTGTTCCGTTTCATGGAACCGGCGATGTCCGTGTTGTCGGTCCGCCGAATAGTCCGTGCTTCGCGGGGGCCTGGTCCGCCGATGGAAAGTGGGTTTATTTGGCCGTAACTACCGATGCATCTCATATATGGCGCCAGCGTTTTCCTTCAGGAGAACCTCAACAGATTACCTTTGGCCCCACCTCTCAAGAAGGCATTGCCATGGCTCCGGACGGTAAATCATTCGTGACCTCTGTCGGATCGCAGGACAGCACCGTCTGGATCCACGACAAGAGTGGAGATCACCAAATCTCCTCCGAAGGCAACGCGGGAGCCCCATCGTTTTCTGCAGATGGAAATAGCCTTTATTTTTTGATGATCAACGGGCAGTCGCACCTTACTGAGTTGTGGATGAAGGATCTGAGCAGCGGAAAAATGGACAGAGTGCTGCCTGGATATTCCATGGACACCTATTCGGTTTCCCACGATGGAAAACAAATTGCCTTTGCCGCGAACGACGCGGCAGGTCATCCCAGCATATGGGTGGCCCCCATGAACCGGCGTTCATCCCCGGTGCGCATCTCCTCAACAGAAGTCGAAGATTCTCCTCATTTCTTGCCGGATGGCGA